>CADEGB010000052.1 GCA_902826755.1 uncultured Gemmatimonadota bacterium | reverse complement strand
TATGCGGTGCCGCGCTCGTTGGCGGCAGCGGCGACGCCGCTACAGACTGGCTCGAACGAACAGTAGCGGCCCGTCGACCGACAGGTCGACGAATCCCGGCGTGTCCTCGTTGGCCGAGTCGACGTCGATCTGGAACGTGCGATAGCCGAGCCCGACCGCGAGATAAGGATTCACTCGCCAGGTCAGGTTGAGGCGCGCGTCGAGAATCGAGCCGTCCACGTCGTCTTCGTTGACAGTCAGGTACTGGACGCGTGCTTCGACTGCCAGGCGCGGCGTGAAATCGAACCGGCCTTAGGCACCCATCAACGGCAGCGGTGCAACGCCGCTCTCGCTCTCGCGCACGACGCGGCTGCGAACCACGGCATTCGCTTCGACGTCGGCGATCTGAATGCCGAAAGTCGCGCTGATCTCGCCGCGCTGATGCACCACGAAGCGATAGCCGTAAGTCAGGCCGAACATCGTCAGGTTCAGCAGGCTGTCGACGCGCTCGCCGATGCGGTAGTCCTCGTTGTCGAACGAGATCGACCGTTCGATCTGCTTGTCCGCCGAGCGATGGATCGCGAACGCGCTCAGGCGTATCAGGTGCCGCTCGCCGGGCAGCAGCGTGAGCTCGACCTGCGGCAGCAGTTTGAAGTCCTCCAGGCCCAGATCGTCTTCGGCGTTGATCTCGGTGCCCGGCAGCGTGGGCGTCTCGTCGACGCGCAGCTTCGTCGATGGGCTGGCGCCGAGCAGGTTGACCTCGACGCGGAAGCGGTCTTCGACGACGTGCGGCTTCGGTTTGGGTGCCCAATCTGGCAGCTTGGCGGGTAGCGTGCCCGGAGCCGCAGCAGGCGCCGTGGCTTCCGCGGCAAGCGTGAGCGCCGGTGCGAGCGCGAGGATCGGGATCACCAGAAGGAATCGGCAGCTGTTTGGCATTCGGTGCTTCCTGTGGCGCGCCGATTATGCCAATGCCCGCGCGATACAGGAGGCCCTACTTCACGTTTAGCGTGTCGTGAATCGGTGACACTCGGCCGGGAGGCGGTCGCGATCGGGTTCGAGGAAATTCAATACGACTACATCCGGTTCCCCGATGAGCCGCGGAGTCGGATGGCCACGGCCGTCTACCCCGCCCGGCGGCCGGCGGAGTCGACGCGCGACGGCGTCAAACGCAAACTCCAGTTGCTGCGGGACCGAACCCGGGCATTCGGCGCGGAGTTCTCGATCGACATCTTCGGCCTGACCACCACGGCCGTGGATGCCCTGGGAATCGGGCAGCTGTGGGAGGACCTGGTCACCACTGCCGATGTAGTGCTGCCGATGGTGTACCCCAGCCACTATCAGCGGGGGGTGTACGGTGCGCAGCGGCCCAACGCCGATCCACACCGAATGGTCCGCCGGGCGCTCCAGGACGGTCTCCGGCGTTCGGCCGCGCTTGGCGGAACCACCACCGCCGAAATCCGGCCGTACCTGCAGGCCTTTACCCTGGGGCAACCCCGGTATCAGCCGTACCACGTCCGGGAACAAATCCGGGCGGCCGAAGAACTGGGGATCGGTTCCTGGGTGCTCTGGAATCCGGGATCCCGTTACGATCCCGCCATCTTCCGTTCGGAGGCCGAGGCCACCGCCGCGCTGGCGGCGGCGCGGATCCGGGCCGCCGACCCCGGCACGACCGGGGGCCGGGGATCAACCGCCACGAACCGCCGCGGCGGCGGCCAGGATCGCCGTTAGGCTCCGCTCCACGTCGGCGTCGGTCGTTGCCCACGACGACACGCTGATCCGCATGGCCCGGCGGCCCTGCCACTCGGTGACCCCGCACCAGCACACCCCTTCCGCCTGAATTCGCGCCACCACCCGATCGTTGACCTCGCCCGGGCCGAACGCCACCAGCACCTGGTTGAGCACCACGTCGTTGAGGACCTGGTACCCGGCCTCGGCCAGGCCCGCGGCGAACCGGCGGGCATGGCGACAGCACCGCGCCACCAGCTCCGCCACGCCGGTCCGGCCCAACGCGGCGAGCGCGGCCCAGACCTCGACTCCCCGGGCCCGGCGCGACAACTCCGGCGTGAAGCGATCGGGCTGACGGCCGGCGGCCACTGGCAGGTATGCGGCCGCAAGCCCCATGGCGCGTTGCAGGGCCTGCGAATCGGTGACGATCGCGACCCCGGAGTCATAGGGCACGTTGAGCCACTTGTGGGCGTCGGTGGCCCAGGAGTCGGCCGCCTCGAACCCGGCGACGAGGTGGGCGTGGGCCGGGCTGGTGGCGGCCCAGAGCCCGAACGCGCCGTCCACGTGGACCCACCCGCCCGCGGCGTGGGCCCAGTCGGCAACCGCGGCGATGGGATCGATGGCGCCGGTGTTGACGTTCCCGGCCTGGGTGCAGACCAAAGCCGGTCCCCCGAGTGGCGGCAGGCGATCGGCCCGGATCCGTCCCTGCCCGTCGACCGCCAGTTCGATCGGTCGCGCCCTGCCGAAGCCGAGGAGCCCGAGCGCCTTCCGAACGGTGGGATGGACCTCGGCCCCGACGTAGACCGGCAGGGGTGGGGCACCAAAGAGACCGTCGGCCTCGACGTTCCAGCCGAGCCGGTCGAGGAGCGCGCCACGGGCTGCCGCGAGGGCCGTGAAGTTGGCCATCGTGGCGCCGGTGACGAACGAGGTGGCGCAGGTGGCGGGCAAGCCGAACAACTCGAGCAGCCACCGGTGCGCCACTGCCTCGATCGCAACCGTCGCGGGCGAAGTGGCCGCCATCCCCGCTTCCTGATCCCACGCCGTCGCCAGCCAGTTGGCGGCCACCGTCACCGGCAAGGCGCCGCCGATCACGAAACCGTAGAAACGCCCGCCCGCCGTGGCGACCGTGGCGGGCGAGCCGAGTTCATCGAGTTCGGCGAGAACCGCGGCCGGATTGCCGCCGGTGTCCGGGAGCTGGCGGTCCAACTCCCGGAGGCGGGCCAGCGCTTCCGGGGTCGGAACCACCGCCCGGTCATCGAGATGCTCGAGGTAGCCGATGGCCCGGTGGGCCGCATCGGAGAGGAGATCCCTCATCACACGCTTCCTGGCTCGGGATTGACGGGGGGAACGCACCGGATACCCTTCACGGTCACTCAAGGGTAGGCGAACCATGGTTCGGGCGGCAATGGTGGCATTCGGGGTCGGACTGATCGCGGCGGGCGGCGCGGTCGCTCAACGCCCGGCAGGGCCACCCGCCGGACCTGCCGCGGTGCCCGAGGGCGACTGGCCGCTTCCCGGTCGCGACTACGGGCTGACCCGCTTCAGCCCCCTCGGCCAGATCACGCCGACCAACGTGGCCAGCCTCAAGCCGGTCTGGACGTTCAGCACCGGCCAGGTGCGGGCCCACGAGGGGAGCCCCCTGGTGGTCGGCACCACCATGTACGTCCACTCGCCCTTCCCGAACACGGTCTTTGCGCTCGACCTCGCCAAACCGGGGTCGCCGATCGTGTGGACCTATGCCATTCCTCCCGCCACCGCCCGAAGGACGCCGCCGACCGGGTGTTGCGACGTCGGCAGTCGGGGCCTCGGATATCATCCGAGCGGGAAGGTGTACGTGCCTCTGCTTCATGGCGAACTCGCCGCGCTCGACGCCGCCACCGGCCGGGAGATCTGGCGGGTTCG
The DNA here is from genome assembly GCA_902826755.1 of uncultured Gemmatimonadota bacterium. Classification (GTDB taxonomy): domain Bacteria; phylum Gemmatimonadota; class Gemmatimonadetes; order Gemmatimonadales; family GWC2-71-9; genus SHZU01. Next base: position 12,653 of record CADEGB010000052.1, on the reverse strand, counting down.
AAACGCCGACGGTGCCGCCGGGGCGACGATGGCGGGCGCGCCCCTCGTGGTCAAGGACCTCGTCATCGTTGGCACGGGTGGGGCGGAGTTCCGGATCCGCGGCTCGATGACCGCCTACGACGCGGCCACCGGTCGGCTCGTCTGGCGCGGCTTTCACACCGGGCCGGACGCCGAAGTGCTGCTCGACTCGGAGGCGAACTTCAACTACCCCTCGCACCGCGGGCGCGACCTTGGCGTCAGTTCCTGGCCGCTCGACGAATGGAAGCGGGGCGGCGGGACGGCGTCCGGTTGGATGTCGTACGATCCAGAACTCGATCTGGTGTTCTACGGAACCGATCATCCCGGGACCTACAACGCGTCCCTCCGCCCGGGCGACAACAAGTGGAGCAACGCGATCTTCGCGCGCTCCGCGACGACCGGCAAGGTTCGCTGGATCTATCAGCTCACCCCGCACGACGAGTGGGGGTACGACGGATCCAACGAGAACATCCTCGTCGACCTGACGGTGGCGGGCCGGCCCGTCAAAGCACTGGTTCATTTCGACCGGAACGGGTTTGCCTACACCCTCGACCGGACCACCGGCAAGCTGCTCCTGGCGGAACGGTTCGGTCCGGCCAACTGGGCCACCCGGATCGACCTCACCACCGGGCAACCGCAACCCGATCCACGCTTTGCCCAACGGGCCGGCAAGACCACCGGGATCTGCCCGGCCGCGGTCGGCAGCAAGGGGCTTGAACCAGCGGCCTACTCCCCGATCTCGGGGCTGTTCTATCTGCCGACGTCCAACCTCTGCATGGAGCTGACGCCGCTCCCGGTGGGTCCCGTCGCCCGCCCCAACAACGGGGCCGCGATCAAGATGACGCCCGGCCCCGGGCCCACCCTTGGCCGGTTCACCGCGTGGGATGCCGCCGCGGGCACGATGGCGTGGCAGGTGCAGGAGGCGTATCCGGTGACCGGCGGCGCACTCGTGACGGCCGGAGGACTCGTGTTCTACGGCACGATGGACGGATGGCTCAAGGCGGTCGATCACCGGACGGGGCTCGAGCTGTGGCGATTCAAGACGCCGTCCGGCATCGTCGGAGCCCCGATCGCGTTCAGCGGTCCCGATCGACGCCAGTACATCGCCGTCCTCTCCGGCCTCGGCGGGTGGATCGGGACCGGGGCAAGCGGCGCGTTCCCGAACGTCAACGCCATCTCACCGACGGGCGGCGTGCTCCTCGTGTTCGGTCTCTGAACCACATGAAACCGGTGGTGGTCGTCGTCGCGATGGCCGTGCTGGCGATTGGCGCGGTGGCCGTCGGCGCCACCGCGTGGCACCGGACCGAGCGCCCGACGACCGCCGTGGCCCCGATGTCGGTCCGACAGCCCGGATCATTCCGTGACGGCCCGGTTCCCGAAAGCTCCGGCATCGCGATGAGCCGGCGCCGACCAGGGATGTTCTGGACGATCAACGATTCCGGCAACCCGGCATCCCTGTTCCTGGTCGACACCCTTGCCGTCGTTCATGGATTCGTGTCCCTCGACCCGATTCCCCCCATCGACTGGGAGGCGATGGCCGCGGCCCCCTGCGGCGACGAGTGGTGCCTCTACGTCGGCGACATCGGCGACAACCGGGCAGTCCGGCGATCGGTGGTGATCTACCGGGTGCCCGAGCCAACCGAGGACCAACTCGCCACCCATCGGACCGACCCGGTCGATTCCCTGGTGGTGACCTACCAGGACGGACCGGAGGACGCCGAGGCACTCGTGGCCACGCCGGCCGGCGACCTCGGCATCATCACCAAAGGTCGCGGTGGGTTTTCCAACGGGTACTGGATCGACCGGACGGCGTGGCAAGCTGGTACGGCAGTGGCGCGGAAGATCTGGCAGCCTCCGTTTGCCACCAGCATGATGCTTCGTCGACTGGTGACCGACGCCGCCCTGTCGCCGGACGGGGCCCGTCTGGCCATTCGGACGTATCGCACCATCTATGTCTACACCCGAGCGGACGGCCCCCTGCCCGACCGGCCGGCCGCCAGCTGCGACATCGATGGGCTCGAGCCGATCGGTGAGGGGATCGCCTGGCTCGACGACGACACGTTGATCCTGACCAGCGAGGTCAGCCGCTCGCGGCCGGGCCCCGTCACGCTGCTCCAATGTCCCGTTCGCTGAAGCCCTCGCTCTGGTGGGCGATCTTCCCGGCATTGGTTGCCCTCCTGGTGGTGATCGATCGCCCGCGACCCGGGCGCCCGGCCCACCAGGCCGAGTGGCTCACCGCGGGCGACACCAAGCTCCGGAGCGTTCGAGCGGGGACGGGCGATACCACCCTGCTCCTCCTCCACGGATTCGGGGAGTCACTCTTCACCTGGCGATCGATCTACGATCAGCTCGCCACCCGCTATCGGGTCGTGGCCGTCGACCTGCCCGGATTCGGCGGGAGCGGCAAACCCGACGGCCCGTACACCCTCGACGCGATGACCGCCCGGCTGTCCGACCTGATCGACCGATCGATCGAGGGACCGCTCGTGGTGGTCGGGCATTCGATGGGCGGTGAACTGACCGCCGCGCTGGCCCTAGCCCGCCCCGACCGGGTCAACGCGGCCGTGCTGATCGCCCCGGCGGGTTGGAACGTCGGGCTGGGCGGCATTGCGGACACCATGTATCCGGGGAAAGCCCGGGCCATCGGCTGGTATCTGTCGAGCCGCGCGTTCGTGTTGCCCGAGCACGACCCGGATTGGCTCGGCGAACCCGACTCGGCCGCCAGCTACACCCTGGTCGGGGACTCGGTGTACCGGAAGGCCGCCGCCCGAGTACTCGAGGAGTTCGACTTCCGGGCCCTCCGGGACAGCCTGACGGGGCTCCAGCAGCCCATCCTCCTGCTGTGGGGCACCCGGGATCCGGTCATTCCCTACGCGATCGCCGACAGCATGGCTAAGGCGTTACCATGCAACACTTTGAAGGCATTCGAAGGGGCGTTCCATCGACCCCAGGCCGAGATCCCGGATCCGGTCGCCAAGGCCATCATGGACTTTGCCGCCAACCCCACCTGCTCGACCGATGGGAGGAAACCCCACTAGTATTCCCTTGTCGCAACTACTAATTTCGCGCCGGTTTTCGCTCCACAGGCCCCAACCAGCGCAGGAGCGTCCCTCTGGAACTACCTACCTCTCATCGGATTCCGCTCGGCTGGCTGCTCGAGCACGGGAACGAGTCGATCAAGCTCCGGACCTATCAGGAGTTCGGGACCCCGAATTCCGTGGCACCGGAGACCCTCGACGCCTTGAGTGAGGCCATCCTCGAGGCCAAGCCGACCCAGGCGATCATCAAGAGGCAGAAAGACACCGGGATCTGGGGCGCCAACATGTTGGCGCTGGCGCCCTCGGCCAAGGAGGGGATCAAGGAAATCGGGACGATCCCCCAACATCGCCGCCTGCTCCAGACCGGGGTGTCCCGCGCCGCCCGGCCGTTCAAGCTGGCGGAGCGGATCCTGTTCCGACTCCTGTCCCGGGACGAGGATCCGGCCCTGCAGTTCGAATATGCCAAGCTGGCGAAAGAGGGCGGCCCGGCCATCGAGTGGGGCCGGGAGCAGTTGCGGGAAGCAGCCACGGCGGCCCTGGCCGAGGCGGGATATCAGGAGGATCCGCGGATCCGGGGAGCGGCTCACAAGGTCGCGTCGAACGTGTCCCAGTTCCTTCGGAGCCCCCTGGCTGAAAAGCCGTTCGTCCGACTGGCCGGGAAGACCGTGCTGGACCCGGAAGCGCATCCGCCGACATGGTATTCGGTGGCGATGATCGCGGCGCTGCCCAACCTCCAGCGGGAGCGGGCCGGCTTTACCGAGCGGCTCGGTCAGTACCTCTCCCTCCCGGCGCCGAAGAAGGAATACGCCGTGATGGTCGGCAAGAAGGCGCTCAAGCCCGATCACTTCCTCCTCGGCGATCCGATCGAGGCCGACTCGAAGGGCAACGCCAAGGACATTCCGCTGGCGCTCTACACCATCGAACTGCTGGCCCGACTCGGCGCGCTCCATACCGCTCCCGTGGCAACCAAGGTGCTGGCCCGGCTCCTGTCGGAGTGCGATGAGAACGGGATCTGGCAGCCGAAGGCGCTCAAGGCGCAGCCGAAGGCCACCCACCTGATCACGTACCACTGGTATCCGCTCCATCCGGAAACCAAGGCACCCGAATCGCGGGTCGTCGACGTGACGTTCCGGCTGGCGTTGATCGCGAAGCTGTTGGGCCGCGCCATCGAGTATCGCTGACCGATGGCGGCGTCCCTCGACCTGACCGGGTTCGGGTTCACGCCCACCGAGAGCCTCGTCTACGAGGTGCTGGTGCGGGGCGGTCCGGGCACGGGCTACGCGATTGCCCGGGCGGCGGGACTGGCCCGGGCCAACGCCTACAGCGCGCTCGAAGGACTGGTCCAGAAGGGCGGCGCGCGGGTCGAGGAGGGACGCCCCAAACGGTACCGGCCAGAACCACCGGCTACCCTCATTGCCCGGATCATCGACGCGCAAGCGGTGGCGCTCGACACCCTCTCGTCGGTGCTCGATCAGATTTCGGTTCCGACCACCCCCACGCTGGTGGAAATGGACTCGACCCGGGGGGCGTTGCAAGTGCTGTCCCACGAAATTGCGAGGGCCCGCACTGGCGTCGTCCTGCTGGCACCCGCCGATGCATTTCCCACCTTGATTCCCGCCCTCCGGAAGGCCTCGGCAGGCGGCGTGGCACTCGACCTCGGGTCGTTCCGCGTGGTCGAACTGCCGTTTGCCCCGGTGGCGACGTGCGCCCCGCCAGCCGGGTGGCCGGGCGAACCGATCGTGGCCGTCGTCGATGATCGAGGCGCCATGATCCTAGGCCGGACCGGCGACGCCGTGGCTGGGCACTGGGGCACCGACCCGGTGTTCGTGGCATCGGCCCGCACGGTGGCGGCGTCGCTCCGGGCCAACCCATGACGGGGGCCGCCGAGTTTTTCGAGGAACTGCGCCGCGAGTACCTGACCGAGGCGCCGGCCCGGCTGGGCGAACTCCGGAAGGATCTGGCCGCCCTGACCGCCGGCGAAGCGGACGCGGCCGGTTCGCTGAAGAGTCGTTTCCACCGGTTGGCCGGCTCCGGCGGGAGCTATGGTTTTCCCGAGATCAGCACCGCGGCCCGCGCCGCCGAGCAATTGCTGGTGGCCAATCCCGTGCCCGATCCGGCCGGCGTTCGCCACCTCGAGGCGGCCATCGCGGGTCTGGCGGCGATCTTCGATCAGGCCGCGGTGGCCATCGGACTCCCCGCGGAGACGGCGCCTGGTCCGGCGGCATTCGGTTGGCGCGCGCTGGTGGTCGGGTCGGCCGGCGGATTGATCGACGCGGCGGACCAGGCACTCCAGGATGCCCGGTTTACCGTCGACCGGAAGCCGTTAGGCTTCGACCCCTCCGACGTCCCGGTCTCGCAGCGACACGACCTCGTGGTGATCGCCGGCGAAGCCGGCTCCGATCTCGAAGGGGTGGTAGCCGCTTGGGGATTTCCCGGCACGGTCCGCCCGGGCGCGGTGGTCCTGATCGCGCCGCCCGAGGGGGTCGATCCCCTGGCCCAGCCGTACGCCAGCCTCGACTTGGTCGTTCCGGCCGACGATGTCGATCGGGGCCTGCTGGGGTTTGCCCGGGAATTGGGCCGGGCCGCCACCGCGCCTCGCTCCCTCCTGTTGATCGATCCGGACGCCGCGGCGGCGGCTTCGGTGGCGAGCTCGCTGGAAGGGACCCAGATCCGAACCGTGGTCGTCCCCAACGCCAAAGGGGTCCGCGCCGCGCTGAATCGGGAGAGTTGGGACGCCATCGTCACCGAGTGGCGGCTTCCGGACACCACCGCGCCGGCCCTGATTCGCTGGATCCGTCACCATCCCAATCACCGGCTGACGCCGATCCTGGTGGTCGCCAAGGCCCTCCCGGACGAGGACCGACTGGCGGCCATCCGCGCCGGCGCCGACGACGCGCTCCCGAAATCGGGGCCGGCTCCGCTCCTGATCCGAACCGTGCAGGCCCGCATCGACCGGAGCCGGACGATCCGGGCCGCCGCGCACCGGGACGACCTGACCGGCCTGCTCAACCATGAGGCCCTGGTCGAGGAACTCGATCGCGCCGTGAGCCTCGCTCGTCGCGCCGGCGAGTCGGTGGCGCTGCTGACGTTCGACGTCGACCATCTCCGACGGATCAACGAACAGCACGGCCAGTCGGCGGGCGACTCGGTTCTGGTCCACGTGGCCCGGAAACTGACGGCCACGGTGCGCTCGAGCGATCTGGTGGCCCGGATGGGCGGCGAGGAGTTCGCCGCCCTGATTCGGCGCTGCCGCCCGGACGACGCGATCAAACTGGCGAACAAGATCCGTCAGGCTGTGGCCGAAACGGCGCTGAGTTTGGGAGGCGCGGAGGTGACGGTTCGGGTCAGCGGCGGGGTGGCCTCATATCCCGACCACGGGGCGAGCGGCGTCGACGTCCTCAGGGCGGCGGATCGAGCCATGGGGATCGCCAAGGGAGCGGGCCGCGACCAGGTGGCCGCGGCCGGCTGATCCCTCCGCCTCAGTGAGGATAGCTGATCGACAACGGCGCCACGTCGCGCGGGTTGTCGTCGCCGAACAGCAGGCGGCCTTCCTTGAATGACGCGCCCCGGAGCGTCAGCGCCAGCACCTCTCCCAACTCGCCGACCGGGTGGATGGCCACCCGCTGACGGACCTCCTTGGGCAGGTCGACCAGATCGGCCTCGTTGTCCTTCGGGATGATGAAGGTGGTAATCCCGGCCCGAACGCCACCCAGGATCTTCTCCTTGAGGCCGCCGATCGGCAGGACCCGACCGCGGAGCGTGATCTCCCCCGTCATCGCGATGTCGTGCCGGGCCGGTCGGCCCGACAGGGCCGACACCACGGCGGTGGCCATCGTGATCCCGGCCGACGGGCCATCCTTCGGGATGGCACCGGCAGGCACGTGAATGTGGACGTCCCGATCGAACATCTCATCGGCAATCCGGAGTCCGGCAGCGTGCGACCGAGCGTAAGTCCACGCGGCCCGGGCCGACTCCTTCATGACGTCGCCCAGCTGACCGGTCAGGACCAGTTCGCCCTTGCCGCGCATGGTCGACGCCTCGACGAACATGATGTCGCCGCCCGTGGGCGAGTAGTACATCCCGGTGGCGATGCCGACCTGATCCTCCCGCGCCGCCTTCTCCGGGTGCACCTTGGCACGGCCGAGCATCTCGTCGACCGATTCCTTGGTGACGGTGATGGGACCGCTGACCTCGCCGGCGGCGATCTTCCGGGCCACCTTCCGGGCGAGTTTTCCGATTTCGCGTTCGAGTTGCCGGACGCCTGACTCCCGGGTGTACTCGCTGATGACATCGCTCAGGGCGTCGTCGGTGACGGTCACCTGCCGATCGCGGAGACCGTTCTCCTCGAGCTGGCGGGGAATCAGGTACTTCTGGGCAATGATCCGCTTCTCGCCCTCGGTGTAACCGGAGAACTCGACGCTTTCCATCCGGTCGAGCAGCGGACCGGGGATGTTCTGGACGAAGTTGGCGGTGCAGATGAAGAGCACCTCCGAGAGGTCGAACGGCACCCCAAGGTAGTGATCGACGAAGGTGTCGTTCTGGGCCGGATCGAGCACCTCGAGCAGAGCCGACGCGGGGTCGCCCTGGAAGGAGACGCCGAGCTTGTCGATCTCGTCGAGGAGGAAGACCGGGTTCTTGGTGCCAACCTGCTTGAGACCTTGGATGATCCGGCCGGGCATGGCGCCCACGTAGGTCCGCCGGTGCCCCCGGATGTCCGCCTCGTCCCGGGCGCCGCCCAGGGAAATCCGGACGTACTTCCGGCCCATCGAGCGGGCAATCGACTTGGCCACCGAGGTCTTGCCGACGCCCGGGGGGCCGATGAACAGGAGAATCGGGCCCTTGGCCTTGTCGTCCTTGTTGCCCGCCACCTTCTTGGGCTGTGCCAGTTTGGCCGGTTCGAACTCGCCGGTCATGGTGACGTCGGAGTCTTTGGCGGCTTCGACCTTCTCTTCGCGCGCCTCCCGTTCCGTCCGGGCGGCCTTTTCCTCGGCCTGCTTGAGCTGACGGACGGCCAGGAACTCGAGGACCCGGTCCTTGACGTCGCCGAGGGCGTAGTGGTCTTCCTCGAGAATGGTGGACGCGGCCTTGAGGTCGAGGTGCTCTTCGGACCGGTTGGTCCACGGCAGCTCGGCAATGGTCTCGAGGTAGGTCCGGATGACCTGGGTTTCCATCGACTCGCGACCGATCCGCTCGAGGCGGCCGAGTTCGCGATCGACCTCTTTCCGGGCCTCGGGCGGGAGGTTGAGTTCGGCCAGTTTGGTCTTGAGCTCGTCGAGTTCGTCCGCCTCGTCTTCCTCGCCCAGCTCCTTGCGGATCTGCTTGAGTTGCTCGCGGAGGAACATCTCGCGCTGGCGCTCGCCCAGCTCTTCCTGGACCTGCGACTTGATGTCTTCCTGGGCGTCGAGGACCGAGATCTGGCGCTGGACGTGGACCAGGACCCGCCGGAGCCGCTCCTCGACCGAGAGGGTCTCGAGCAAGGCCTGCCGCTGAACGGCGGGGACATCGATGTAGCCGGCCACCAGATCGGCAAACCGACCCGGCTCGCTGGTGCTGGAAAGGACCTGTTGAACGACCTCCTCGGGGAGGCCGGACTTGTGGCCAAGTTCGGCGGCCCGCTGGCGGACTTCGCGGTAGAGGGCAACGAAGGCGGGGTCTTCCGCGTTGAGGGGCGCCATTTCCTCCGCCTCGCGGGCAATGGCCTCGAGGAAGCCATCCCGCTCGGTCATATGCATGGCGATGGCCCGCTTCTCACCATGGAGGAGAACCTGCATGCCCGAGAGCCCGCGTTGAACCTGGGCAATCCGGGCAATGGTGCCGATCGTGTAGAGACCTTCCGAGGTGACCTGCTCGGTATTGTCGCGCTGACAGAGCGTCAGGATGAACTTGTCGTTGGTGGCCAGGGCGGCCTCGATGGCCCGCACGGTTCCCGGCCGTCCGGCGCCGATCGGGGTGGTGACCCCGGGGAAGAGCACGAGCTCGCGGAGGGGAAGCACCGGGAGCGTCAGGCGTTCACTCATCTGGTCGACATCCTTCCATCGTTGGCCGCGCGGCGGGAATTCGCTTGGGGTGGCCAGATCACCCGGCAAAGGGCATCGGCCGTGCCAGAACCGGCGCCACCAGCCCTAACTCGTTGAGGTCCATCCGGTTGCCGGGAAGGGGCCGGCCGGGGTCGACCTGAGAACGTGGTACGAAGTCTGCCCCAACGCCAGAGCTGAACACGATAACATGTCAGTTTGGCGGCACTTCGGCCGGTAGGGAAGGTCCGACCCCGAAGTGGTCCGAAGCGGTTGCCCTTCGGGCCCCCTTGAGCGAAATTGGTAAGCTCTTGCGGCCAAAACGTTTCGCCGATTGGAACGCGCTCGCGGGATGACCGAACCGAACGAATCGAATGATCGGCCCCTGGCTCAGCGGCTCAAGGAAGCGCTGGGCGACGCCTATACGATCGAGGGTGAGATCGGGCGAGGCGGGATGGGGGTGGTCTATCGGGCCCGCGATGAGCGGCTCCAACGCCGGGTCGCCATCAAGGTGCTCCCGCCGGAGCTGGCTTTCCAGAAGGACATCCGCGAGCGCTTTACTCGCGAAGCCCAGACGGCGGCTCGCCTTTCCCACCCCCACATCGTCCCGATCCACGACGTCGGCGAGGGCTCGAGCCTCGTCTACTTCGTCATGGGCTACGTGGAGGGCGAGTCCCTGGGCGCCCGGATCAAACGCCGGGGCAAGCTGCCGCCGGACGAAGCGCGGCGGATCATGAAGGAAACGGCGGACGCGCTCTCCGCCGCCCACGGCCTTTCGATCATCCATCGAGACATCAAGCCGGACAACATCATCCTCGAGGGCACCCGGGGCCGGGTGATGGTGACGGATTTCGGGATCGCCAAGGCGCTCTCGTCCTCGTCGGGGGCCACCCTGACCGGGGTCGGCGTGGCGATCGGCACGCCGCAGTTCATGAGTCCCGAGCAGGCCGCCGGCGAACGGGAGATCGACGGTCGTTCGGATCTCTACAGCCTCGGCGTCGTGACCTACCAGATGCTGACGGGCGAGTTGCCGTTCAACGCGCCCACGGTGGCCGGGATCCTGATGAAACAGATCACCGAGCCCGCCCCGGTCCTCCACGTAACACGGCCCGAGATCCCCGAGGACCTGTCACTCGCGGTGGCCCGGTGCCTCGAAAAGGACCCCGAGAACCGGTGGCCCACGGCGGATGCGCTGCGGCGCTCGCTCGAAAGCCGGACCATCGGCAACTACCGACCGACTTCGACCGGGATGCGATCGGCCACCGCTCGGCCGTCGACCGGTTCCGCCACTCGTCCGCGGCCATCCTCGTCCACCCGGTCGCCGCAGCGGGGCGGTTCCGGATTGCCGGCGCCGCAGCGGTCCCAGCGCGCGCCGCTCGCGCCGCGCCCCGGATCGTCGGCCCGACCAGCGTCCCTCGCGGGCGGACAGTGGGTCCGGAACGATCGGGGCGAGTGGGTGCGGCGGGCGGAGGAAGAAGCCCTGCCGGTTCCGGACACTGGCGAGCCAAGAATCGTCCAGAAAGTCCGCGACCAGTTTGCCCGGTGGGCCGCCGTCACGGGCGGCTGTCTGATGCTGAACATCGCCACGGGGCTCGATGGGCCGTGGTTCCTGTTCGTGGCGGGCGGCATGGGGATTCCGCTCCTCAAGAGCTACGCGTCGCTCTGGCAGGCGGGATACAGCTGGCGGGACGTTCTCAACCGGCCGCCGGCCCCGGACGCGATCGAAGCGGCCTCCGGCAAGGGCAAGGCTCGCCGAGTCGTCGGACCGCCCAAGGAAACTGACTACGGCGCCCACACCGACAAGGTCAAGCAGGTCCACACCGACCGGGCCGCCATTCTAGCCATGATGCAGCGGCTCTCGCCGGCCGATCGGCAGATGCTGCCCGAGGTGGTCGAGACCACCGAGGCACTCTACGCCAAGGCGCTCGACCTGGCCAAGACCCTGAACGATCTCGATCAGGGATTCATGACCGAGTCGCCGGACAAGATCAAGGCCAAGCTGGTGGAGTTGTCGGAACAGCCGCAGAGCGACGAACGGGACCGCCAGTTCCGGCTTCTCGAACAGCAGTTCCGAACCGCCACCGAGCTGTTCGGCCGGCGCCAGGCCATTGCCGACCGGCTCGAGTCGAGTGTCCTGGCCATGCAGAACGTCCGGTTCGACCTGATCCGGGTCCGTTCGGCCGGGGTTGGGGGTGTCCTGGGCGATCTGACCCAGGCCACTCAGGCGGCCCGGGCCCTGTCGCGCGACGTCGACCACCTGATTGCCGCCGCGAGCGAAATCAAAGAGGCGACTAGTTGACGGACGGCTTCGCCACGCAGGACTACTGGGAACGACGCCTTCGGGATCACTTCAGTCTCGAAGGCGTCGGTTATTTGCGGCTGGGGCGTCGCTTCAACGAGTGGATGTACCGGGTCCGGGGCGAGGTGTTCGACCGGGTGGTCGACGAGGAGATCGGCCCCGGCGCGGGCGCGGGGCTCCGGGTGCTCGAGGTCGGGCCCGGCACCGGGTTCTACGTCAAGCGATGGCTCGCGCGCGGCTCGGCGGTGACGGGCGTCGACCTGACCGACGTCGTGGTGGAAAAGCTGGCGGCGGCCTACCCCAAGGGCCGGTTCCTCCGGGCCGACATCGGCCTGCCACTCGAGGCGCCGTTGGCCGCGGAGTCGGGAGCGTTCGACGTGGTGAGCGCGTTCGACGTCCTGTTCCACATCGTGGACGACGGGATGTACGCGCGGGCGCTGGCCAACCTGGCCGGGTTGCTCAAGCCGGGAGGGCTGTTCCTCTGGTCGGACAACTTCGTCCATCAGCCGACGGTGCGGGTGACGCACCAGGTCAGCCGCTCGCTCGGCGAAATCACGACCGCGCTGGAGCGGGCCGGCTTCGAGGTGGTGCGGCGAGTGCCGATGTTCGTGCTGATGAATTATCCCGCGGATACGACGTCGCGGCTGGCGCGGTGGGGATGGACGGCCATGGTGTCGCCGGCGATGGCGAGCGACTGGCTGGGTGGCGTGCTCGGCCGGGCGCTCTATCCGATCGAGCGGCGGTTGGTGAGGTCGCGGCGGGAGAGTCCGAGTACCGAATTGATGGTGTGTCGGCGCCGCCAAGCGTGAGTTTGGCGGCCGGGAAAGAACAGCGGGGACCGCGACACGCGGTCCCCGCTTCGTTTGAGATCGGGCCTTCGATCAGAACCGGAGGATTTCGTCCATCGCGGCTTTGATCCCCTCGCTCTGGGGCAGGATTACGTCCTCGAGTTCCGGCGCGTAGGCCACGAAGGTGTCGGTCGAAGCCACCCGGCGGACCGGCGCGTCGAGATAGGCAAACGTCTCGTCGGCAACCCGGGCCGCGATTTCGGCGCCGTATCCCCACGAAAGCGAATCTTCGTACACCACCATGACCCTGTTGGTCTTCTTGACCGAGGCGTAGATGGTGTCCCAGTCGACCGGCGACAGGGTCCGGAGGTCGATGACCTCGACGCTGGTGCCGTGCTCCTCTTCCATGGCCTTGGCAGCCACCAGCGACCGCTGCACCGTGGCGCCGTAGGTCACGACCGTCAGGTCGGTCCCTTCGCGCACGACCTTGGCCTTC
>CADEGB010000051.1 GCA_902826755.1 uncultured Gemmatimonadota bacterium | reverse complement strand
ACCTCGCTGGCCACGCTCGACGCCACCCCACCGCCGACCGGTGAGGAGGACCCGACCGATTGGGAGAAGCGGCTCCGGCGGGCCCTCGGCGACGACTACGAGCTGATCACCGAAATCGGGGCGGGCGGCTTCGGTCGGGTCTACAAAGTCCGCGACCTTCACCTCGAGCGCATGGTGGCGCTCAAGGTCCTCCATCCGAACCTCATTCAGGACCCCGCCGGAGCCGAACGGTTCCGCCGGGAAGCCCAATTGGCGGCGCGCGCCAATCACCCCAACATCGTCAGCATCTACGACGTCGGTGGCCGGGGCGGGATGAGCTGGTACACCATGGAACTGGTCGACGGCCCGAACCTGGCCCAACTGGTCGAGAAAGAGGGCCCGCTCCCGGTCGATCGGGTCGTCTGGCTGCTCCGCGAAGCGCTGAGCGCGCTGGCCAACGCCCACGCGGGAGGGCTCGTCCATCGCGACATCAAGCCGGAGAACCTGCTGGTGACCCGTTCAGGGGGACTCCGGATCACCGACTTCGGCCTGGCGGTGGCCTTGCGGGGCCAAGGCAAGTTCGGAGGTGCGTCGAGTCGGAGCGGGACCCCTCAGTTCGCCAGCCCTGAACAGCTGCTCGGCGACAAGGTGGATATCCGAAGCGATCTCTACAGCATCGCGGCGGTCGGCTACTTTGCGTTGCTTGGCTATCCCCCGTTTACCGGGAACCGACCGGAAGTGGTTCTGGCCAAGCAAACCACCAACCAGCTCCCCGATCTGGAGTCGCTCCGACCTGAGGTCGGCTCGGAATTGGTCCGGGTGCTCCGCCAAGCGCTGCAGGCGGACAAGAACGCCAGGTATCCGACGGCGTCGGAGTTCCTCCAGGCGCTCAATCGGGCGGTCCGACGGGACCAGCGAGCGCGGAGTACGCCGGCATGGATCACGGCGCTAACCCGACCATTCCGATCGGAGAGGCGCTAGTCTGTCGGTAAACGTTGACAGAAAACAAAACAGTCATTACTTTGCAACTGATTTTTTGCAGGACCGTCGTGGCACCCTACCCGTTCGAAATGAGCGAAAGCACAGACTGGCTGGCCCGGCCTTCTCCGGGTTGCAGCACTCGTATTTCCAGGCGCGAGATGGGCTCGCGTTCTCGGAGATGGCCGTGGTCCAGGGCTCGACCCCGGTCGCGGTAACTTCACCAAATTAGGAGTTTGGCGTAATGGCTCGCATGACTGGCACCGTGAAGTGGTTCAACGACGCGAAGGGGTTCGGCTTCATCACCCCGGAGAACGGCGAAAAGGACTGCTTCGTGCACCACTCGGCCATCAAGATGGACGGTTTCCGCAGCCTCGCCGAAGGCGAGCGGGTCGAGTTCGACATGGTAATGGGTGCCAAGGGCCCCGCGGCTGAAAACGTGACCAAGGCCAAGTAAGGCCGGCCGGCGCACAATGGAAACGGGCCGCTCGAGAGAGCGGCCCGTTTTCGTTGGCAGCCCAACGGAACTACTTGTGGCGGTAGATGACCCGGCCCCGGGTCAGATCATAGGGCGAGAGGACCACGCTGACGCGATCTCCCTCCAGCACGCGAATCTTGAACTTGCTCATCTTCCCGGCGGCGTACGCGAGGATGGTGTGCCCATTGTCGAGCAGCACCCGGTAGTTGCGGTCGGGGAGGACTTCCTGAACCACCCCGTCCATTTCGATGCCTTCTTCCTTCGCCATCCGGAAAGCCTTGTCCTTTCGAGTCTCGGTCGGTACCAGCGAATCCCTAATCTCGCCCAAGGTTGCCCCGAGGGCAACGGTCAGGTTACCACCCGCCGCAGCCGGTCGATCTCGGCCTCGACCGCCTCGACCAGGGTCCCTATCCGATCGGCATCGAATACCAGCTCCGCGCCGGCGGCGCGGTAAAGCGCCGGGAGGCTTGCCGTGGCCCCGAGCGCCAGGAACCCGCGATAGGCCGCGAGGGCTCCGGCCGGATCGCGGCGATGGTTGAGCCAGACCTGGATGGCCCCGAGCTGGGCAATGCCGTACTCGATGTAGTAGAAGGGATAGAGAAAGACATGGAGCTGCCGGTACCAGCGGGCCACCCGCTCCTCCCGGAGGCCATCCCAATCGATCCCTCGCTCGAACCGGCTCCGAATCGAGAGCCAGGCCTCGTCGCGCGCCGCCGCCTCATGGCCCGACCCACTGGTATACAGCCAGGCCTGGAACGCATCGATGGACGCGACATGGCAGAGGGTGACGAGCACGTCTTCCAGATGCTCGATCCGGGCAATCGCCGCGTCCCGGGGCGCGAGGAAGGCGTCGGGCGCATCGAGCAGCGGGGCCGCGAGCAACTCCATCGACATCGACGCGAGTTCCGCCGACTCCGCCGTCGGATGCCGTTGCCAGATCAGCGGCTGACGGTGGGACGAGAATGCGTGAAACGCGTGCCCGGCCTCGTGGAGGAGCGTCTGCACGTCGTCCATGACGCCCGCGGCGTTCATGAAGATGAAGGGCCGCCCCCGGAAATGGAGAGTGTCGCAGTAACCCCCGGGCGCCTTGTTCTTCCGGCTGTCGAGGTCGAGCAGGCGTTCGTCGATCAGGATCCGGAACTGCCCGGCCAGCACCGGATCGAGTCGCTCGAACAGCCGGAGCGCCTTGGTGGCGAGTTCGTCGCCGGTCGCGAAGGGCCGAAGCGGCTGATCGCGGTACAAGTTGACCCCGAGATCCCACGGACGAAGTCGGTCGAGCCCCAACCGCTCCCGACGCCTGATATGAATTCGCTCGACGGCTGGGGCGGCCACCCGCTCGACCGCCTGGTGGAAGCTGACACACTCATCGGGCCCGTAGTCGAACCGGCACTTCGAGGCGAAAGCATAACCCAGGTAGTTCGGAAACCCCGCGTTCTCGGCCACGCTCTTCCGGAGCGCGAACTGGCGGTCGAACAGCGCGGCCAGTTGCTGCCTGGCCGCGACGTACGGCGCCACGGTGGCGCGAAACGCGCGCTCCCGGACGGCGCGATCCGGGCTCTGGAGGAACGGGCTCAACTGCGGAAGCGGCTTCTTCTCCCCATTCCAGTCGGCAAGAAAGCTCCCAGTGATCCGTTGATACTCCGCGCCGGCCTCCTCGAGCGACGCCATCAGCGGGACGTTGGCTTCGCGAAAGATCTCGATGGCCCGCCGGAACCGGGCCGCCATCTGCTCCAGACCCGGCAGCCGGACATCGAGGGCGGTGAATCGTTCCGCCAGCTTGACGCTCTTCTCCTCCGCCTTGGGCGCGATCTCGATGACGAATCGCCGATGGGCCGCTTCCTTGGCGGGATCGGCGGTGTCGGCGGTGTAGGCGATCATCGCCGAGGAGATCGCCTCCGTGACGATCTCCTCCAGCCGGGACCAGTCCGCCAGCCAGGTCTCGACGTTGCCGCCGTCGAGCGGCCGGGCCAGGAGCGCGTCGAACGCCGGTTCGAGGTCCGCCCAGGTAGCGTTCGCAAGCGACTGGGGCGAGGTGATGGTCAGCATGGCGTCCGGATCAGGAAACATGTTCGGCCGGCCTGGTGATGCCAGCGGGAAGCCGAAAGGCGAGGACCCCGACCCCGGCCACGATCAAGGCGGCCACATAGAACGGCGCCCCGGGACCGTACCGCTGGAACAGCGAGGTGGCCAGGAGCGGCGCCACGACGCGGGCACTGCCGGCAAAGGTCTGCGCCACGCCCATCGTGGTGCCCAGCGTGGCCGGGTCGGACACTTTCGACATCAGGGCGGTCGTGGCCGGGAAGATCAGAGCGGTGCCGATCGGGATGAGCGGCATCACGAACCAGAGGACCCAGGCCGCCGGAACAACCGGATACAGCAGGAGACCGAGCACCAGGGCAATGGTCCCAAGCCGGATGGCGCCGTTTTCGCCGAGCCGCTTGATCACTGGCCCGAGCAGGATGGCCCGCATCACGAAGCTGAGCAGACCGACGTAGGTGAAATAGACGCCGATCTTCCCCGCCCCGATGCCGAAGACATCATTGAGGAACAGCGCGAACACCGCCGTCATCGCCGAGAACCCGAGCATCCCGGCCCCGTAGATCCAGGTCAACCGGGAGACCGGCTGGCGGGGATGGGTCACGACCGAGATCACCGCCTTGGCCACCTTGGGCCGGGGGCGTGGTGGCTCGCCGGCGGCGAGTGGGCGGCGGGACTCGGGCAGCCATCGCCAGGTGAAGAACAGGTTGACGAGGCAGAGACCCGCCGCCACCAATCCCGGAACCGCCGGACCGAACTTGAAGGCGAACGATCCGATGCTGGGACCGATCGATACGCCGAGCCCGGTTGCCGCCGAAATCCAGCCGAGGGCCTGGGCCCGCCGAGCCGGCTCGATCGCGTCACCCACGTAGGCGTGGAGGACCCCGGTGGTGCCTCCGCCGGCCCCCTGGATGAGGCGGGAGAGGAGAAGGACCCAGATCGAGGTCGCGAACCCGAACACCACGTACGCCATCCCGGAGGCCGCCAACCCGACCAGCAGCGCCGGCCGGCGGCCGCGATGGTCCGACACTCTTCCCCAGATCGGCGAGGCCGCGAGCTGCGCCACGGAAAACGCGGCGGTCACGAGACCGATCTCGAACGGGGAGGCCCCGAGATCGAGTGCGTAGTACGGAAGCAGCGGGAAGATGATCGCAAACCCGATCATGTCGATCAACGCCGTGCCGATGAGCACGGAGAGCTTTTTGAATTCGGGGTTCCGGAGCCCAGCAAGGAAGCCGCCGGGAGCAGGTGATTCGGTCATGGGGCGCATCCAGCCATGAAAGCCGGCCTATGGTTGCGCGCCACGGGACCCCGCCGCGAGCAAGTTCACGAACAAGCGAAACGCGCCTGGAACGCCCGCCGGCAACTGGCGGAAGAACGCGAGGCCCGTGTAGACGTAGGTCCCCTTGCCGAGAGGCGCCGCCAGAAGCCCGCCCCGCAGCCCCGGCGCCCCCTGGTCGCTCGATTCGAGTAGGGGTTGAAAGCGAGCGTCCCAGGTGCGAGCAAAGTAGAGACCGCGCTCCTGGACCCAGCCCTCCCAGTCACGGCCGGAGATCGGGTTCGGGGTCCGGAAGACCGGATCGTCCGGGACCAGGAGCCGAACTGGCGCGGACTCGTCGGTGACGCGGTCGTGGGGCGCCCCGACCGTCAAGGGATATGGCGCGTAGCCGCTCCCGAAGAACGCCTGCTGTTGGTACTGAACCACGAGGTGGCCGCCCGCCTTCACGTAGTCGAGCAACCGGCCGTTGTTCTCCGCCAGGGCCGGCTCGGTCTCATAGGCCCGGCTCCCGATCACGATCACGTCGAAACGACTCAGATCGCCCGATTCGAGCGCCTTGGCGTCGAGCATCTCCACGCCAATTCCGGCTCCGGCCAATGCCTCTGGGACCCGATCCGCGGCCCCTCTGACGTAGCCGATCCGGCGATTTGGGATGATCGCCATGTCAGCAAGCCGCAACGACATCGAGCTTGAGATGGTAAACGAGCGTTCGCTGATATGTGGGTAACTGACAGTTTGAATTCCGGTGTCGTATCGGCGACCCGAGGCGTCCCTGGCCCACCCCCGGATCCGATACTCGCCGGCCGCCACGCCGGGCGGCGTTTCGACTAAGAACACCAAGCTCCGCCGCTCGTCGGGTCGGGTCAGCCGGAATCCCTGCGGTGCCACCGCGTTCCAGCCAGCCGGGAGTTCGAGCCCCACCGTCCCCGTCGTCGTGTCCCGGGCGGCGTGGTGCAGCGCCACGGCTATGGTCTGGTGGCCCGACCCGACCACCGGCCAGACCCGGACGGACGGCGTCAGGTCCACCGCAACCCTGGGGACGACCGCCAGTGGCCGGCGGACCTCGCCGATGGCCTGGTCGCGAATTCGGTGGAGCACCTCCCTGGTAGCCAGGTGCCGCTGGGCCCCTACGACGAACCCAAAGCGGCCCAGGAGGAGCGGAGCGGCAAACGGAAGGCCCCAGGCGGCCGGTGGGCCGGCCCACCGATACCAGGCCCCCTGGCGGCCTTCGGCGAGGAAATAGGGGGTCGTGACGGGGGCTGTGACCGGAGGGGTCATCCGAACCGGGCAATGCGCCGCCGCCCCGGCGGCAACCGTCACCTCCCGACCCAGGCAGTCGCCCTCGACCCGCCAGTCGACCGGGAATTCGAGGTCGAAGCGAACCGGGACGGGCCGGGTCCCCGCGTTCCAGGCGGACAACCGGACCCCCACGACCTCGCCACCGACCAACCGGGAGCGATCGGCGATCGCATCAAAGATGAGTCCGGCCCGGATCGCGGCGGCCTGATCCCGGTATGGAACGAGGTCTTCGGCTTCCGGGGAATCCGGACGCGGCGCCGTCGTGTCGACCCCGGCAAACAGCCCGGGCCCCTGCCCGGTTCGATCGATCTCGAGGGCCAACCGGATGGCGCTCGGTCCGATTTCCTGAAGCACCCCCATGTCTTGGGACCGGTGGAGGCTCCGCCCGCGCATGGCGATTTGGCGGTACGACTGCCCGACCTCCGGATCAAGACGCCCGCCTTCGAGGATCAGGTTGGCTCCCGTGGTATCGAACCAGGCCGAGCGATAGAGCTTGAGCGGCTGCCAGGGGGCCAGGCCTTCCTCACGGCTCAACTCGGAGAACCGGGTCGGGTCGGCGGCGGCCACGAATGCCTCGCGGGCCACCCACCCCGCGGCCTGGTGTTGACCGTGGCCGTCGCGCGGGGTCCCTGAGAAGATCGACACGATGATCTGGGGGCGGGTTCGGCGGATGACCCGAACGACGTCTTTGAGGAGCGAGTCCCGGGGCCAGAATGTCAGCGTCTCGAGGAGCGTCTTGGTAAACCCGAAGTCGAACGCCCGGGTGAAGTACTGACGGGCCCCATCGAGCTGGCGGGCGGCGAGCAGTTCCCCGGTGCGGATCAGGCCGAGCGCGTCGCCCAGTTCCGAGCCGATGAGGTTCTGGCCCCCTTCTCCCCGGGTCAGGGACAGGTAGGCGGTGACCGCGCCCTCCCGCCGGACGAGGTAGGTGAGGAGTTCGGTGTCCTCGTCGTCGGGGTGAGCCGCGATCATGAGGACCCGTTTCGTATGGCCGAGCATCCGCTCCGCGTGGGCCAGCGCCGCGGCGCCTCCGGTAGACGGTCCGGCGATCTGGGCCCCAAGACCCGGGTGGACGGCCAGGAACAGGCCCGCCACCAGACCAACGACTCGCTTCATTGCGGCGGATCCGCCTCGTCGTCGTCGGGGGGCGGAGGTCGGTGGTCGGGCCGGCGGCCGACCACGAAGGCCAGCACGAAGGAGAGCAAGGCAGCCAGCAGGAGCGTCTCCGCCGCGCCCCCCGTCACGTCGTAGAGAAACAGGAGCATCCCGAGCGAGACCGTGATCGTCCCGATGGCCCGGAGCACCTCGTCGAGGTTCCGCCAATGGGTCTGCCGCGCCCACGAGAACGAGGCCAGCAGCCCCACCACACCGATGGTCAGAATGCCGTACCAGATCAAGATCCACCACCGGTGGCCGATGATCATGGGATCGGGACCGGTTGGGGGGGGCGGGACCGGAGCGAGGCGAACGTGTAGATCCCGGTGGCGTGGCCGTCGCTCCAATGGACGCGGAGGCCGTAGGCCCCGACGAGGGCAAGGTGGACCGGGGCAATGGTCGGGGAAACCGTGGCTGGGTCGAGAAGCGGGCGACCCGACATCTCGTCGACACACTGGGCACAGGGACAGGCAAGCCGAAGGTCGCGGGCGGCGATCCACGTCCGATCGCCGAACCGATCCCACTCGAGGATCAACCCGTCGTCCCGCCGGGTGATCGCTACCGGTACCTGCACGGTCCTGTTCGTGGTTCCCTCCCCCGCTATTTTACGACTTTTCCGGCCGTTTCACACATCCGACGGGCTGTGACCAATGACCGTTTCGAATCCCAATCCTTTCGGCAGCAAGGGCACCCTCGATCTGGGTGGCCAGCGGGCCGTCATGTTTCGTCTCCCGGAACTGGCCCGCCAGGGCCTCATCGACCTCGATCGTCTTCCGTTCTCGATCCGGATCCTGGTCGAAAACGCCCTCCGCCATGCCACCCGGGGGCTCGTGACGGAAGACCATGTCCTTCAGATCGGCAAGTGGACCGGCCAACCGGCCGGTCTCGGTGAGATCCCCTTCATGCCCGCCCGGGTGGTCCTCCAGGACTTCACCGGGGTCCCCTGCGTCGTCGATCTGGCCGCGATGCGCGACGCCATGGCCACCATGGGGGGCGACGCTCAGCGGATCAACCCGGTGGTGCCCTGCGACCTGGTGATCGACCACTCGGTCCAGGTCGACCACTACGGCACCGCCGACGCCTTCCGAAAGAACGTGGCCCTTGAATTTGACCGGAACAAAGAGCGCTATCAACTCCTCAAGTTCGCCCAGCGGGCGTTTCAGAACTTCCGGGTGGTCCCACCGGGAATGGGGATCGTCCACCAAGTCAACCTCGAGTACCTGGCGCCCCTGGTCCAATTGCGGGACCAATATGGTGAGTTGACGGCGTATCCGGACAGCCTGGTCGGGACAGACTCGCACACCACCATGATCAACGGGCTGGGGGTGATGGGCTGGGGCGTCGGCGGCATCGAAGCGGAGGCGGTCATGCTTGGCCAGCCCTACTTCATGCTGATTCCGGAGGTGATCGGCATGAAGCTGGTCGGCGAGCTGCCGCTTGGCACCACCGCCACCGACCTCGTGCTCCAGGCCACGAACCAGCTCCGGAAGCACGGCGTGGTGGACAAGTTCGTCGAGTTCTTCGGCCCCGGGCTTTCGAGCCTGGGCCTGGCCGACCGGGCCACCATCGCCAACATGGCGCCCGAATACGGGGCGACGATGGGCTTCTTCCCGGTCGACTCTGAGACGATCGAATATCTCCGGCGGACCGGCCGCCCGGCCGACGTGGTCGAGCGAGCCGAACGGTACTGCAAGGAGAACGCGCTGTTCCGGACCGATCAAACCCCGGATCCGATTTTCACGACCACGCTGACCCTCGACCTGTCCACTGTGGCGCCGAGCCTGGCGGGCCCGAAGCGACCCCAGGATCTGGTTCGCCTCAAGGACGCGCCCAGGAACTTCGCCACCAGCCTGCCGAGCCTTTTGCCGGCGGCCGCGGGTGGCCCCCGCAAAGACGCCGCCGCGGCTAACGGCGCCCGCTGGGAAAACGAAGGTGGCGCGCCGGTGGCCGTCGAAGCGCCACCGGAAGTCGACTGCGAGCACGAGGGGCGGGCTTTCAAGCTCCGGGATGGTTCGGTGGTGATCGCCGCCATCACGAGTTGCACGAACACGTCCAACCCCTCGGTCATGGTCGGGGCCGGCCTGCTGGCCCGGAAGGCGCTGGCCCGCGGCCTCTCGAGCCAGCCCTGGGTCAAGACCAGCATGGCGCCAGGCTCCCGCGTCGTGACCGACTACCTCGACGCGGCCGGCCTGACCGAGCCCCTCGATCGACTCGGCTTCAACACGGTGGGTTACGGGTGCACCACCTGCATCGGGAACAGTGGGCCGCTGCCGCCAGCCATCGAGGAGACGATCCAGAAGAACCACTTGGTCTGCGCCGCCGTCCTGTCTGGCAACCGGAATTTCGAGGCCCGGGTTCATCCGCTGGTACGCGCCAATTACCTCGCCTCCCCGGTGCTGGTGGTGGCCTACGCGCTGGCAGGCCGGATGGACATCGACCTGACCCGGGATCCACTCGGCATCGGCTCGGATGGCCGGCCGGTCTACCTGGCCGACATCTGGCCTTCGGCGGAGGAGGTTCGGGCCACCATGGCGGCTGCCCTCAAGCCGGCGATGTTCCAGAAGAGCTACTCGACGGTCTTCGACGGTGACGCCGAGTGGCAGGCCCTGGCGGTGCCGGGCGGCAGCCGGTTTGCCTGGGATCTGGAGTCCACCTACGTCCAGAACCCGCCCTTTTTCCGCGAGCTTCCGAAGGTGCCGGGCGCACTGCAGGATGTCCACGGTGCCCGGGTCCTCGCGTCGCTCGGCGACAGCGTCACGACCGACCACATTTCGCCGGCGGGATCGATTCCCAAGAATGGTCCGGCGGCGCGTTTCCTCCTCGAGCGCGGCGTCCAGCCGGCCGACTGGAACACCTTCGGGGCCCGGCGTGGCAACCACGAAGTGATGATGCGGGGCACCTTCGGCAACGTGCGGATCAAGAACGGACTGGTCCCGGACAAGGAGGGCAACTGGACCCTCGACTTCGGCACCGGCGACGTGGTGTCGATTTACGACGCTGCCATGCGCTACCTCGAGCGGGGCACCCCGCTGGTGATTCTCGCGGGCAAGGAATATGGGACCGGATCGAGCCGGGACTGGGCGGCCAAGGGAACCAATCTCCTTGGCGTGAAGGCCGTCATCGCCGAGAGCTACGAGCGGATCCACCGGAGCAACCTGGTCGGGATGGGAGTCCTGCCGCTCGGGTACGAGCCGGGCGCCAATCGGGAAAGCCTCGGCCTGACCGGTCGGGAGACGTTCACGATCACCGGCATCGCCAAGGATCTGGTGCCGGGAGGAACGGTGGCCGTGACCGCCACGGCCGAGGACGGGAGTCGGAAGGAGTTCAAGGCGGTGGTTCGGCTCAACTCGAAGGTCGAGATCGACTACTACCGGCATGGCGGGATCCTGCCGAGGGTCCTTCGGATGTTCCTGGGCCACTGAGCGACACTCGGAGTTGGGCAAACGAAAGCGGGGGGCTCGCATCGAGCCCCCCGCTTTCTCTTGCTTTGGCCAGCGCTCAGGCCACCAGATCCTTGAGTCGATCTCCAGTTTCGCCCTCGCGGAGACGCTGAAGGGCCCGATCGCGCAGTTGCCTGATCCGTTCCCGGGTGACGCCCATCATCCGGCCGATTTCCTCGAGCGTCCGGCTGTTGCCGTCCTCGAGCCCGAAGTAGAGGCGGAGCACCTTGGCATCCCGCGGCGGCAGAGTAGCCAGCGCCGCTTCGATGTCGTTGGTCTGGCTGTTGGCCAGGGTGGAACTGTCAGTTCCCTCCTGATCCGTGGCCGCAAACCGCTCCATCCGTTCGTTGCCGTCTCCATCCCGGGTCGGGTGGTCGAGACGGACCGCCTCGGAGTTCAAGGCGCTCAGGCTTCGAACCGCTTCCGGCGTCAGGCCGGTGGCCCGGGCCAGCTCCTCCGTGGTGGGCATCCGGCCGAGCCGCTCCTTGAGGAGCGTGGTCGTCCGGCCGAGCCGCGAAAGGTCCGCGGTCCGGTTGAGCGGCACCCTGACCGGGCGCCCGTGCCGAGCGATGGCCGCCTGGACCGCCTGGCGGATCCACCACACCGCGTACGAGATGAACTTGACCCCTCGATCGGGATCGAACTTGCGGGCGGCGGTCATCAAGCCAAGGTTGCCTTCACCGATGAGGTCGACGAGCGGGACCCCCCGGTTCTGGAACTTCTTGGCGACCGACACCACGAACCGCACGTTATGACGAGCCAACTTCTCCTGCGCGGCGACATTGCCCCGGAACGCCTTGCGAGCGAGTTCCATTTCCTCGTCTCGACTGAGCAGCGGTACCCGGGAAATCTCGTCCAAATACAGGTCGAGGCTCTCGCGGCCCTCGTCCACCGCACGGGCGATCTGGGCGGGCCGAGCCGCCCGGCGCTTCGCACGAGGAAGAGTCACTTGACCTCCAGACAGTTAGGGTGACAACTACTGCCGAGACCGTTCCGAAACCAACCCGAAACAAAAAGACCCTCTCGGCGCGCCAATATACAATCTAAGCCCAAAAAAATCAACAACTTACATAAACCTGTCTGGGATATGGGGTTGCACCGATGCAGCGCAAATCCAAACCCCCTAATCGGTAAATACGCTCCGGACCAGCAAAAAGTTCGCCGAACGAAACCCGAAGAACCGAACGTCTCAAGATGTGACGTCACCAAGGATTGCGTTTCGGCACGGTGCCGCTTCCCCGAAGTCCCGCAAGGAGACGTCTCCGTCTCGATTTTGCACACGGAACGGAATCGAAAAACCGCGCGGGCACGACCCTTCGGCCGAGCCCGCGCTGCTCCCGCCCTCGAGCCAGGTCAGAGTGCCTTGAGCTCGGTTACGACCTTCTGGAGTGAGCCCTTGGCGTCGCCGAAGAGCATAGCGGTCTTCGGGTTGTAGAAGAGCTCGTTCTCGATGCCGGCAAACCCGGCGCCCATCCCCCGCTTCAGCACGATGATCGAATGGGCCCGATCGGCATTGAGGATCGGCATGCCGTAGATCGGGCTCCCCGGGTCGGTCCGCGAGGCTGGGTTGACGACGTCGTTGGCCCCGATCACCAGGCAGACGTCGGTCCGTTCGAACTCGGCGTTGATCTGATCCATGTCGAACAGCTTGTCGTAGGGCACATTCGCTTCGGCCAGCAGGACGTTCATGTGGCCCGGCATCCGACCCGCCACGGGATGGATGGCGTACTTGACCTCCCCGCCCTTCTTCTCGATGAGATCGGCCATTTCACGGACGATGTGCTGGGCCTGGGCCACCGCCAAACCGTACCCGGGCACCACGATGACGCTCTTGGCGTAGGCGAGCTGGACCGCGGCGTCATCCGCGGAGGTCTGGCGAACGGTCAGGCCCTCGGCGGTCTTGGTGGAGCCGCCCCCCGCGGCAGCCCCGAACGCGCCGAACAGCACGTTGGCCAAGGAACGGTTCATCGCCTTGCACATGATCTGGCTCAGGATGATGCCGCTCGAACCGACGAGCGCCCCGGCGATGATCAACACCTCATTCCGAATCACGAAGCCGGTCATGGCGGCCGCGATCCCCGAGTACGAATTGAGGAGCGAGATGACCACCGGCATGTCGGCCCCACCGATCGGGATGACCAGGGTGACACCGAGCAGCAGGGAGATCGCGACGACGGCGTAGAACGGCCAGAGGACGGACTCGGGGACCGACACCTGGTAGGCACTCAGCCCGATCACCGCCAGGAAGAGGAGCGCGTTGAACGCCTTCTGCCCGGCAAAGAGGATCGGCTTGCCGGTCATGACTTCCTGGAGCTTGGCCCAGGCGATGAAGCTTCCGGTCAGGGTGACGGCACCGATCAGGACGCTCAACTGAATCGTGATCGAGGTATCGATCGGCAGTTGTTCATTGACGAGTTCGGAGCGGAGGAACTCTGCCCCGCCGACGAGCAGGGAGGCTCCGCCGCCGAGGCCGTTGAGGAGGGCCACCATCTGAGGCATCGACGTCATCTTGACCGCTCTGGCCATCCAGAGTCCGAGCCCCGACCCGACCGCGAGGCCGGCAATGACGACCTGGTAGGTCACGATAGCCTGGTCGAGCAGCGTGACCACGATGGCGATCAGCATCCCGAACCCCGAGATCCGATTGCCCTTGACGGCGGTGGCCGGACTCGAGAGCCACTTCAGCCCGAGGATGAAAAGGACCGACGCGACGAGATAGGTGAGCTGAGTCAGAGTATGCGACATCACTTCTGCTCCGGTTTGCGCTTGAACATCTGGAGCATCCGATCGGTGACGGCGTATCCGCCGACCACGTTGACCATCGCGAACACAACGGCGAGGAACCCGAGCACGGTCGAGATCCAGCCGTGCTCACCTCCCGCGACGATCAGGGCACCGGCGATGGTGATTCCGCTGATGGCGTTGGCGCCGGACATGAGCGGCGTGTGGAGCGTGGTGGGCACCCGATTGATGAGCTCGACGCCCAGGAACGTGGCGAGCGTGAAGATGATGACACTGACGATCAGGGCTTCCACGATCAGTTCCTCCCGTAGCGCACGGCGCCGGCGTGGGTGACGGCCATCGGACCGAGGATGGCGTCCTCGACGTTCACCTGGAGCGCGCCGTCTTTGATGGCGTGCTCGAGCAGGGCCTGGACGTTCTTGCTGAACATGAAGCTGGCATCCCGCGGCAGGGAGCTCGCCAGGTTGCGGGGACCGAGGATGGTCACCGCGGCGTGGACCACGTCCTCACCGGCTTTGGTCAGTTCGCAGTTGCCCCCGGTTTCGGCGGCGACGTCGACGATGACCGACCCGGGCCGCATCGACTCGACCATGGCCCGGGTGACGAGACGGGGGGCCGGCTTGCCCGGAATGGCAGCCGTCGTGATGACGAGATCCATATCCTTGATGTGCTTGCCGATGGCCTCGAGGACCCGCGCCTGCTGGTCGTCGGAGAGTTCTTTGGCGTATCCACCAGCCCCCTCGGCCTTGGCTTCGGCCTCGACGAAACTGGCGCCCAAGCTCATCACCTGTTCCTTGACCACGGGGCGGACGTCGAACGCGCTGACGACGGCGCCGAGACGTTTGGCGGTGGCGATGGCCTGGAGACCGGCGACACCCGCACCGATCACGAACGCCTTGCCGGGCGTGATCGTCCCGGCCGCGGTCGTCAGCATCGGGAGGAGACGGCCCATCCGCGACGCACCCGTCAGGACGGCCTGGTAACCGGCGACGGTGGCCTGAGAGGAGAGAATGTCCATCGACTGCGCTTTGGTGGTCCGGGGGACCAGTTCGAGCGCGAGGGCCGATACGCCGGCCTGCGCCAGCGCATCGAGCAGCGGACCCGAGGCGTGCGGGGCGAGCAGGGACACGAGGACCGCGCCCTGTTTCATCGCGCCGACTTGGCCGGCATCCGGTGGCTGCACCTTGACGACCAGGTCGGCGCCGGCCATTGCGGCGGCCGCCGAGTCGACGATCGAGGCGCCGGCATCCCGATACAACTGGTCGGGAAAGAACGCCGCCGTCCCGGCATCTCGCTCAACCAGCACCTCGTGTTTCTGCTGAACGAGTCGTTGGACCGTGGCGGGAATCAACGCAACCCGGCGTTCGCGGGGTGCGGTTTCCCGTAACAAGCCAATCCGCATCGGACCTCTCTTCGGTGGGGTACTCGGAAGACGACCGTCGGCGGTTCCGGCTCGCGACGGGCCCTGGAGCGCCGCGAATTTACACCCGACGCGAGGCGTTCGACAGGTGGACTTTCGCTCCGGGCCACCTTAGTCTGGAGCCACCTGAACCCTTCTTGAAATCGTGAACCGCGTTTCCGTCTTCGTCCCGGGCTCGATCGGCAACGTCGGCCCCGGGCTCGACATCCTCGGGCTGGCCGTCCGCGGCGCTGGCGACACGGCGATCGTGGAGCGAAATACCGACCGGCGGATCGTCGTCGACGAGCCGGGCGACCCGTCGCTCCCGTCGGACCCGGCACGTCACACCACGGCGCTGGGCGCTCGGGCCGCCCTGGCCCTGGCGGGCCGGCGGGGTAACATCGGCCTCCGGATCCGGCTCCGAAAAGGGCTGCCGTTGTCCGGGGGGCAAGGCGGCAGCGCGGCCTCGGCGGTGGCGGGCGCGGTGGCGGCCAACGCGCTGATGGGATCGCCGCTCGGGCCGATGGAGTTGCTGCGCGCGGCACTCGAGGCGGAGGCGACCGTGGCCGGCCGACATCTCGACAACATCGCGCCGTCGCTGCTTGGCGGGTTGGTCCTGATCCGGAGCCTGGAGCCGATCGACGTCATTCGCCTGGCGGTACCCCGCGGGCTCCGGATCGTGCTCGCGAAACCCGGCTACGAGATGCGGACCCGGCGGGCCCGCGCCGCGCTGCCTAACATGGTGTCCCGGGCCACCGCCCTTCATCAGGCGGCTCAAGTGGCCGCGATGGTGGCCGGGGCCCTGCAGGGCGACCTGGCCCTCTTTGGTCGAGCCATCGACGATCGGATCGCGGAGCCGGCCCGGGTCGGCCTGCTCCCCGGGTTCGCCGAGGCCAAACGCGCCGCCCTCCGGGCTGGCGCGCTCGGCTGCTCGATCTCCGGAAGCGGCCCCACCCTCTTTGCCATCGCCGATCGCCGCGACACCGCCCTTCGGATCGGGGCCGCGGTGGCTCGCGCCTACCGGCTGGCCGGGTTCGAGACCCACCTCCGGATCACCACGCCCGATCTCGAAGGAGCACGAATCAGCCGATGACCAGCTGGCTCCAATGCGATACCTGCGCCACCCGGTTCGATCTCGGCCTGCCGATCACCCGGTGCCGTCAGTGCCGTGGGCTCCTGGCCCTTGCCAACGACACCGCACCAGCGGATCTGGCCCGCCGGTTCGCCGACCAGGGCTCCTGTTCCCCGTCGCTCCGGCGCTCCGGCGTCTGGCGATTCCGCGACTTGATCCTTCCGGAAGCGCGCGACGCGGACATCGTTTCGTTCCCGGAGGGCAACACCCCGCAGATCCACCGTCCCCGCGTGGCCGAATGGGCCGGGTGTCGGCGGCTGGCCCTCAAGCACGAAGGCATGAACCCGACCGGTTCGTTCAAGGATCGGGGCATGACGGTGGCGGTATCCCATGCCCGCCGGCTCGGGGCCCGGGCCGTGGCCTGCGCGTCGACCGGCAACACGTCCGCATCGCTCGCCGCCTACGCGGCTCAG
>CADEGB010000050.1:3877-16352 GCA_902826755.1 uncultured Gemmatimonadota bacterium | reverse complement strand
TTCACGAAGCGGCTGCCGTCCCACGCTAACCCGGAATTCTGGAGATCGCCGGACAAGCCGGGCGAGGTGGCCCAGGTTTTCCCGGTGTCGGCGCTGACCACGACGGCCGATCCCGAGCCGACGTTGGCCGCGAGCAGGGTGCCGGTCCAAACCAGCTCCGTGGTGGTCGAGCCGGGGCTGGTGCCCAGGATGGTCCACGCCAGGCCGTCGGCACTGGTAGAGAGAATCCCGCCGTCGCTGGCGATCAACTTGGCGCCGGTCCAGACGATCGACCGGCGGGTTGGCAGCGGGCCGACCGCGGTGCCGATGCCGGTGGCCTTGGTCCAGCTGACGCCGTCGGGGCTCGCGTAGACGCCTCCGGCACCGATCGTCACGAACCGGGTACCGGTCCAGGTCATGTCGAAGGGGGTGAACGAGGCGCCGAGCGATCCGCCGGTCCACCGAGCGCCATCCGTGCTGACATAGGCCCGCCCCTGGGAGCCGAGCGCCACCCACCGCCCACCGCCCCAAGCCGCGTGGGTGGCCTGGACCCCGATGACATGCCAGTCGAACCGAGGAATGGCCGGGGGAGCGGCCGCCACCGTGACGGACGCTGATCCGGAAATCGAGCCAGCCGTGGCGGTGATCAACGCGGTTCCCGCCGCCACGGCCGTGACGGTGGCGGTCGCGCCGGTTCCCGAGACCGTCGCGACGGCGGGGCTTCCCGAGGTCCAGGTAACGGACGGGCTCGTCACCGGTCCGGTGGTGCTGACCACGGTTGCGGTCAGGCCGCCGGTGGCACCGATGGCGAGGGACAGGCTGGCCGGGGCCACCGACACCGAGACGATCGTCGGGGGAGGCGGCGGTGGCGGCGGCGGAGGCACGGTTCCGGGCGAAGTGGAACAGCCAACGAGGCCCGCCAGCGCCATGGCCGCGAGCCCACACGTTCTCGATCCGATCGACATCCGTACCTCGTTTGGCCGGTGGGCGGGCAACCCGAGCGGTCCCGCTTGCGCCCCCCTCCGGGCTCGGCTAGGTATGGTCAGACGGCCGCCACGCCACCGCTCACCCCTCCCATTGCGCATGACTGAGAAAAACCCCTCAACCGGTGGGTGGCCGGAGGACGAGGGACCCTGGGGACCGATCCCTCTTCCGCTCGACCGTGCCGACCTCGACCGACTCTACTCCACCGCCTACGGTGAGTTGAAACGACTGGCCCGCTCGGTTCGCCGCCGGGACCGGGCGCATTCTCTTACCACCACAGCCCTCGTCAACGAAGCGTGGCTGAAGCTGGCCCGGTCGCCGTCCCTCAGCGTGCAGAGCGGGGTTCACTTCAAGCGGATCGTGGTTCGGGCCATGCGGCAGCTATTGGTCGAAGCGGCGCGGCGACGGCGGGCCGCCAAACGGGGCGGGGGCGAGGAACTCGTCGTGACGATTCCGGACGATCTCCTGCCCGGCATGGCGCCCGACGAGTATGTGATCGCGCTCGACGAGGCCCTGGGCCGGCTGGCGGAGCGCTATCCTCGCCAGGCCCGCACGGTCGAGACTCGCTATTTCGGCGGCTTCGACGTCCACGAGACGGCCGCGGTGCTGGACATCTCGCGCGCTACCGTCGAACGGGACTGTCGGTTTGCCAAGGCATGGCTGCGGGCCGAGATCGAGGCCGCTTCCTGAGATGTCGACTCCATCGGACCGGGCCGACGCCGTCGAAGCCCTCTTCCACGCGGCCCTGACCCGGCTGCCCGCGGAGCGCCCCGCGTTCCTTGCCGGGGCCACCGCCGACGCCGACATCCTGGCCGAGGTGACCCGCCTCCTGGCCGCCGACGATGCGGCCGGGGCCACTCCCCTGGTCACCGGCGGCGTGGCGGAGGCGGCCGGCGCTCTGCTGGCGGAGGCCGACGATCGGATCGGGCAGCGGATCGGTCCGTATCGGATTGCCGAGCGGATCGGCGCGGGGGGCATGGGTGTGGTGTACCGAGCGGACCGAACCGACGTCGGGGCCCAGGTGGCCCTCAAGGTCCTTCGCGATCCGTTGTCGCCCGAGGCCAGTCGTCGGTTTCTCGAGGAGCGACGGGTCCTGGCCCAACTCCGCCACCCGGCCATCGCAACCCTGTTCGATGTCGGTACGGACGCGGGCGCGCCCTGGTTTGCGATGGAGTACGTCGACGGGCGGCCCATGCTCGCGCATTGCCGCGAGGTCGGCGCCGGGACCAGAGAACGGCTCCGACTGTTCCGGGCCGTCTGCGAACCCGTCGGGCACGCCCACCGGCAACTCGTCATTCACCGAGACCTCAAGCCGTCCAACGTGCTCGTCACCTCCGACGGCGCCGTCAAGCTGATCGACTTCGGGATCGCCACCGGGCTACCGGGCGCGGTCGCGGAGACGTCGCCGTCGCTGGCCCTCACCCCGGCCTATGCCGCGCCGGAGCAGTTGCGCGCGGAGCCGGCCACTGTACAGACGGACGTCTTCTCGCTCGGCGTCATGTTGTACGAGTTGCTCACCGACCGGCTCCCGTTCGACCGCGGCGGTCCGGACGGCGGGCCACCGCGGCCCCCAACAGCCTCGATGCCCCGCTCGCCGGATGGCGTCGATCCGGCCGATCTCGATCTGGTGTGCCTCACCGCGCTCGCGGCCGATCCATCCCGGCGCTACGGCTCGGTCGAAGCGCTGCTCCGTGACCTCGATGCCCTCGGGGCGGAGCGGCCGGTCGAAGCGCGCGCGGATTCCGCCGGATACCGGCTGCGGAAGCTTTGGCGGCGGCGGGGACGCACCATCGTGGTCACCGGCCTGGTCGTGGCGGCCGCGGCGGTTGCCGCGGGACTCTATACCAACGGGCTGGCGCGGGCCCGGCTCCGGTCGGAGGCGGAGGCCCGCCGGGCGGAACGGCTCCAGGGACTGTTGGTGGGTCTTCTCCAGGGCGGGGACGACACCGTCGGACCGGCCGATAGCGTCCGGGTGGTGACCCTGGTCGACCGGGGCGCGGAGCAGGCGGCCACCCTCACCGCCGAGCCGCGGCTCCAGGCCGACCTCTACGAAACGTTAGGCACGATTCAACGGCAGCTCGGCCGGTTCGATCGAGCCGATTCGCTCCTGACCCTGTCGCTCGAACGGCGCCGCTCCCTGGCCGGCCCCGACGATCCCGACCTGAGCCGGGGCTTGATTGCCCTGGCGCACCTTCGGACCGATCAGGCCCGGTTCCCCGAGGCCGACTCGCTGGCCCGCGCCGCGATCGGCATCCTGGAGCGGGCGAGCGGCGCCACCCGCCGCCAACGCGCCGGCGCCCACGAGGCGCTGGCCGAGGTCGAGGAGCAGGCGGGTAACTACCGGGAAGCCATCGCGGCGCTCGAGCGCGCCATCACCATCGCCGGTCCGGTCACCGACACCACGGCGGAGCTGGCCTCCCGCTGGTACTCGCTGGCCAACAACTACTACTACGCCGGTGTCCGGGACACGGCGGAATTGCTGAACCAGCGGGTCCTGGCGTTGTGGACGCGCGCCTATGGTGAGCACCACCCCCTGGTGGCCGACGTCGTCATCAATCTCGGCGCCATCGAGCAGGACCGCGGCCGCTACCCGGAAGCCGAGCGGCACTACCAACGCGGCACCGGGATCATGGAACGGTGGTACGGCCCCGACCATCCCCGGACCGCGGCGGCCATCGCCATGCTCGGGCGGGTGGCGCTCCTTCAGCAGCAACGGGACCGGGCCGACACCCTGATCCGTCGAGCGCTGGCAATCCGCCGCCGGGTCCTCGGGCCCCACCATCCCCGGGTCGGGCTGATGCTCAACGAGCTGGCCAACATCGCGTTCGGGCGAGAACGGCTCGTGGAGGCCGAGTCACTGTTCGTCGCGGCCATCGAGGCGTACCAGGGTGCCTATCGAGGCCCCCATCAGTATCGGGGTGCTGCCGAATCGGGGCTGGCCAGCGTCTATCTCGCCAAGCGCGACCCGCTCCGGGCGGAGGCCGCCGCGCGGAAAGCCATTGCCACGTTCGAGGCCACGCTGTCGGCCGATCATCTCAATACCGGGATTGCCCGGGTCAAGCTCGGGCGGGCGCTGATCCGGCAGCGTCGCTTCAACGAGGCGGCGCCCGAAAGCCGACGGGGGTACGAGACGGTCAAGAAGGAAGCCGGGATGTCGGCCCCTTGGGTCAAGGGCGCGTTGGGGGATCTGATCGAACTTGCCCGCGCCACGGGTGACGATGCCGGCCGGGAGCGATACGAAAGGGAGCTCGCCGGACTCCCGAAGTGAGGCCCTGTCCGGCTCGCTTCGGGCCCTGAGACCTCCCTGGACGCGGTTGGCCAAGGTCTGGCCAGCGACGATGATTCGGTTGCGCGCCGGTCGTGATCGCACACCGCGGGATCGACGCCCGTTCTCGACAAGTGCGCCCTGGCCGGGATAGCTTGGGTCATGGGTAACGAGTTTGTCTGCCTGACCCAACGCCGGCGCTGTTGAAGCGGCCATCGGGATTGTGGGTCGGCGCGACGGCCGTCGGCATACTCACTGTGGCCATTTGGGCACTCTTCGGCCTGCGAGCGCAGCGTTCCCTCGGGCCTCCGATCATGGCGCCTGCCAGCGACAATGCCGCTTCTATCCGGATGCTCGCCGTTGGTCGCCAGGGATACGGTAACAAAGCCAGTCGACGGATCGCGGATGCGATGGAGGCCGTGGCGGCTGGGATACCGACCCACGGGGTCCTCTATCTGGGTGACAACTTCTACCCCCGTGGGGTGAAGTCGGTCGATGACGATCAATGGCAATCGAAGTTCGAGTATCTGTACGATGGAGCCCATTTGCGGGGGATGCCCTTTTTCGCCGTCATCGGCAATCATGACGCCGAGGGCGACGTGATGGTGCAAGTGCGCTACGCGCTCGAACGGCGTGGATCCGGCCGGTGGCAGATGGATGGCCAGCACTATTGGCGGGATTTTGGGCGGGTGAACGGCCGAACGCTGGTCCGGGTCGTGTTCCTGAACACCATCGACCTTCAAAAGAACCCGGCTCCCGAACTGGCCTTCGCCCGAGATGCTTGGGCTGCGCCAGGGGATCCGTTTTGGCGCGTCGTAGCTGGCCACTACGCCGTTCGAAGTGTCACCAAAGAAGCGTATACCCGCGATCGGACGCTCAGTGCTCTCCTGCCCGAGGTCATATCGATGGACCTCGACCTGTACATCAGCGCCAATGATCGATTCCAGCAGGTTCTCGATCGACTCGGCGAGCCGCTGCACGTCAGTGTCAATGGAGGGAGCGACAAGCAGGAGGCTGGCGTTTCCCCCGAGATCCCGGGATCGGACTTCGTCGCCATGCGGCCGGGCTTCGCGGCCATCGACGCGGATTCTGGTCGACTGACCGTCACCCTCTACGATATCAGTGGTCAGGTGGTCCACACCCGAAGCCGCCGGTATTCGCCCCTTCCAGCCTCGATCGGCCGTTAGAGTGCTACCTCCGATGGGCCGAACGGGCCGACCGTGGTGGCGACTCGGACTGACCCGCGACGGCCCTCAGACCATCGGCGCATGGGCGTCCAAGCCCTAACGCACCTTTTCGACCAGGGCCTTCAGGGCCAACAGTTCCTGGTCGAATCGCTTCCGGTTGGTGACCACCGCGTCACGCTCCGCTTCCTGGAGCTGGGCCGGCGTCATCGCTTTCGCCTGGGCCGCGTCGAGCAGCGTCTCGGAGTACACGTCGTATCCGACCACCGTCCGACCGGCGCCGGCTCGGAGGCTCCAGGTGGCATACCCGATCAAGGTGCCGCCGGGTGTGTAGAGTTTGATGGTCCGCCGTTCATTCGGCGCCAACTCCACGTTCTCGACCAGGAACGTCACCTTCTCGCCGTTCCCGGGCTCCATCGCCGCGAGGATCTCACCAACTTTCCCCGCCGGTCCTGACCGGTGCTTCAACGTGGCGCCCGCCTTCCAGGCGCTCGGATCGATGATCAAGGGCCAGATATCGGTGGCCGGCCGGTCGATCGTCACCTCGGAGTGGGTGACGAGGTTGATGGCCGCCCGCTCCTGCGCCGCGGCCGGCCCTGCCATGATCCCAACGAGCGCCACCCATCTCCAACGAGTCATGAGACATCTCCAGTCGAATCGGTCACGGCGTGCAGGCGGCCATGTTGAGCGGCTGCGGCTTGTCCGGGAGGGTGTTTTGGGCGACGGCCGACGGGCCCTGATCCAAGGCGGCGAGTCGAGCGGTCATGGCCTGATGTTCCTCTCGCAGCTTGGCGAGGGTGCCGAAGCTCGCCCGGCAGGCGCTCACCACCTGCAGGCGGGCCTGCTCCTGGAGGGCCGCGGTCCGACCGCGCAACCCGACCGCGGACTCCCGCGCGGTGGCCATCTGCTTGGCGCCGTCGCTCCGGCAGACCGAATAGGCCTCGAGATTGGCGCCCACGTACCCGGCGATTCGCTGAGAGTCGGGGATGGCACCGTTGGCGAGCGGCCGGAAGATGTCGCGTTCGGCGCTGTCGGCGGCCAGGCTCTGGAGCAGGAGAAAATCGGTGAACCGGCCGAAATGTGGGGCCCCGAAGTCGCGAGCCTCGAGCGCGTTGCGGTACGCATCGACCTGCGGTCCTCGTTCGGTCCAGTCGCGCCGGTAGCGCTCGGCTTGCGCCGACCGGGTGGCCAGAAAGCGGGCCCGAAACGACGGCGACAGCGCCTGGAGCAACTGATCGAGGGTGGCCGGCGGCTGCACCACGAGGTACCGGTACTCCGGCTTGACCCGGGGAGCGTTGGCGACCTTGAGGATGCAGACGAGACTGGTGATGGCGTCGGTCAGTGAGTCGGGGGCTACCGGGCGGCGGACTCCGCCGGTCTCGACGAACTCCGGCGCGGTCGCGCTTTGACAGGCGGCCTCCGAGGTCCAGCCGTTGCCCTGGTGAGACGCCTCGAGCCGAGCGATTCGCTGACCCAGCGTCGCCACCGAATCCTTCAGCGCCGTGACGCGGCCGTCCTTCTGTCGCGCGGCGGCCCGCGCCACCACCGCCGACTCCCACTCGGGGTAGCGAAATCGCGAGGTCTCGCTGCGAGACTCATCGGTGCGGCGGATCGGAAGCACGCGCTGGTTCGAGAGGCGGATGGCCAGGCAGACCGGGCCTACCGGCGTTCGGCTGATCTGTTCCGGCAACCGGAACCGCCAGGTGCGGCTCCCCGGGGTGCCTTCGGCCAAGATCCCGAAGCACCCGGTGGAGCGCTGTGGTCTCGAGTCGTTCGGGTCGACGAAGCAATCGACGCCGAGCCGCCCATCGCTGGTCCGATACTCGGCGACCAGATACGGTGGTGACGCGGCCAGCTGGGCGTCCCAGGGATGCTTCTTGCTCCACTCAAAGACGATCGAGCCGCGGACCGCCGTCACCTTGGTTTCCAGCGTTTCTCGGCTCTGGGCGGCGAGGACCGAGACCGGCCCGATCGCCAACGCGAGCAGCACCCAGCGCCTCACGGTTGGCTCGGGCCGGGGCGGTCGACCAATTGGGTGACGTAGCCCAACCGCAGCAGTGTCTCGCGGCTCAGATCGGCGCCGTCGAGAATGCTGGTGTCGTACATCGCCTCGACCATCCGGATGGCCGGGCCGGCTCGCTCGCCGAGGGTCTGGACCTGGTTCCGCCACGATCGGAGCGCGGCCATCATCGCGTCGCGCTCGAACCGCATCAGGATGTCCTGTGATGCCGCGATACCCTCGACCTCGAGCCGTTGGCGATCGCGGGTCTCGGTCTCGGCGGAATAGGGATCGGCCGGGGCGCAGGCCCGAGCCGAAATGACCGGAGGCGTCTGCCGGGTGCCTTTGAGGAGCAGGAGGGACTGCTGGAAATATTGGAGCAACTCGAGCGACCGCTCGCAGGCCACGGACTGAGAAATGCCAAACTGCTCGCGCAACCGCCCTTGGCGGATCCGGGCATCGGTGCTGTCGTCGAGACCGCCCATGACCCGCGAGGCGGAGTGGACGACGAAGCTGGCCGAGTCGTCGATGAACCGGAACAAGCCGCCCAGGAAGGCGACCGTGCACGAGCTGGCGCAGTTGGCACCCTTGGGAACCCGGACGGTGGCCACCTTCTGGCGCAACACCCTTCCTACTGCGATCCCCTCCGCCAGGTGCCCGCCCCCCGATTGGAGCCACACTTCCTTGTATTTGATGTCCCGCCGGCTCAGTTCACGACTGAGTCGGACCGCGTCGCCCTCGTAGGCCCGAGTCGCGACGTGGAACTGGGTTTCCCATGGCTTGCATTGGGGGCCGCGGCAGTCGCGGAGGAGCAGGACCGTGTCCGCCCCGAACGCGAGGACGACGAACTCCAGCGCCGGTGCCGCGGCCGGGGAGATCGCCGCCGTCAGGGCGAGGGCCAGCGCAAGCATCGGTGGGGCTAGACGCCCAGCTCGGGTTCGAATTCCTGCTTGGGGGGCTTCCGGCAGTACTTGACCATCGCGGGTTCGTTCTTGGACTCGTCGGCGAGGTGGTCGACCACCGTGCGGCACTCCTTGTCACCCTCGGTCGTGACCTCGCTGGTGGTGACCTCGCCCTTGAGGCCACTTTCGGGCAGGACATACTCGCGAGTGACCGGTTCGGCCTCGGCCACCGCCGCGTCGATTTCCTTCTGGCGGCTTTCGAGGTCGTTCTTGCTCAGCTTGGCGTACACCGTCCCGGCCAGCATCGTCCCGCCTTTGCAGAGCACCAACGCCGTCCCGATCTGGAAGCTGCGCGTGAGCTTCTGCGCGTTCACGCCGGTGATCTTCCGCCGGCGGAGTTCGGTCTGCGCGATTTTCTCGCCGAGCTTGAGGCCGGCCACCACGCCACCGCCGCAGAAGGCGACCTTGAGCGCGGCCTTGCCGAACTGGGCCTGCACCGGAGTCGGCCGGACGGCCGTGCCGACGCCAATCATCAGGGCAAGGGCAAACGAGCAGGCGCGAACTGGGCGGGATGGCATCGGGGCCTCGTCGATCGGATGGATCCGTAGAGGCACAATCTTGGGTTGCCGGTGACGGTTGCGCAAGAAGTCCGGCGGGGCCCCGAAGGACAGGCACCGCGATGATGGTTTTGGGCCCCTTTCTGCGCATTGAGTCATAGGCCCCCATGACCATTGACGACGCCGAACCCCGTGCCGCCCGAGGCGCTGCCCAGCGCGTGGCGAGCATCTCCGCCCCCCCGCCGTTGGCGTTCGCGGCCGCGTGTCCGCGCTGTGGGCTGCCGGTGCCGA
The DNA here is from genome assembly GCA_902826755.1 of uncultured Gemmatimonadota bacterium. Classification (GTDB taxonomy): domain Bacteria; phylum Gemmatimonadota; class Gemmatimonadetes; order Gemmatimonadales; family GWC2-71-9; genus SHZU01. The sequence goes on along the minus strand of CADEGB010000050.1, from coordinate 7,191 downwards.
GCCAGGGGAGCGACTTCTGTGAAGGCTGCTCGGCCCACCTGTATCCGGGCCATTGCGTCTTTTGCCTGGACCCGTTCTCGCCGGGACAGGCCTGTTGCCGGCGTTGTGGCCTGCCGCCTGAGGGGCTGACCTGCGGCGCCTGCGGTACCTTCAGCCGGTTCGACTTCTGCCCCAACCCCGACTGTGGTGCTGGCCTCACCCCCCGGGCGGCCGCCGAGGTGGCCCGGGTCGGGAGCGATCCTGAAGCGCTCCAGGCCTTTGCCGAACTCGACGAGATCGCGGCGCTGGTGGCGACCCTCGAGCCGGGTGGCGCCCCTCCGGCGGCCAACATGCCCATCCCTGTCCTCGAATCGGCGCCACACCCGCCGGGGGCCGCTACCCCGACCACTGCCCGACCCACCGCCGAGCCGCTGGCGGCGGTCCCGACGCCAGCCGCCGCGACTCGCCCGTCCCTGGCCTCCTTACGGTCCGCCGCTCGGGGAGCGAAGACCGCCGAGGAGAAGGCTCGGGTTCGGGGCCTTGCCGAGCAGGCGGCGCAGGACTCGCTCAACGCGGTGTCGTCGCGCCCGTTTCCAACCGCCCAGGAAGCGCGCGCCGCCGGGACCGCCCTGCAGGTCGCGCTCCGCTGCCGAGTGGTGGCGGAACGCCTGGAAACGATCGCCTGGCGGTGTAACCGGTTCGGGGTCGAGCATCCCGAACCAGGCGGGATGAGTCTCTGTTCCGATCCCAGCAGTGGAGGCGTGCCGATCATGCGGGTCATCACCGAGATTTCCGACCGATCGACCGAGTTCACCGCATGAGCGACGACCCCACGAAGCCGGCGCACCTGTCGGTCCCGACCACCGCCGTCCCGGCCCATCTCGGCGTCGCCACCACCGCCACGCCGGCTCATGCCCACGAGGCCACGACCGCCGCTCCCGCCCACGGCGGTGCGATCCCCGCCGGCGCTCCTCGCTCCCGGCAGGCCAGTTACGACGCGGGCGAGACGATCGCGGTCGGGCCGCACCACCTGGTCATCGAGCGGCTCCTCTTCGTCGGAGGGCAGGCCGAGTTGTATCTCGTGCGCGGCGGACCGGCGCCGGTGGCCGTCCTCAAGCTCTACACCCACGGCGCCAGGCCAAAGGCGGACGTCCTCGAACGGTGGCGACACCTCCCGCCCACCGCCGTCATCGGCCTCCTCGACGCTGATCCTCACGCGGAGCCGCGAGCGTGGGAGTTGATCTCGTATGCGGAGGGGGGACCGTTGGCCGGTTCGCCGGAAGCACCGCTCGGGCCGATCCGCGATCCAGCCCGCCTTCGCCTCATCACCCTCCAGGCCGCCGACGCGCTCCATGTCCTTCACACCGTCGGGAATGCGGTGCACCGCGACGTGTCGCCCGACAACTTCCTCTGGCTCGACCCCGCGCGCACCCGGCTGGTGTTGAGTGACCTCGGCTCGTCCTCCATCATGTCCGAAGGCGCCGCCCGGAGCGTCACGATTCGCGGCAAGCTCCCGTTCATGGCACCCGAGGAGCTGCTGCCCATGGGCGACGGCGTGGTGGTCGGCGAACCGGCCGATTTCTACGCCCTCGGCATCATGGTGCTGACGCTCTGGGCCGGACATCACCCCTTCGTCGGCCGGGAAGCGGACCAGATCGCGCTCAAGTCGCGCGGGGCGGTGCCGATGCCAGACGATTTGCCGGCGGACTTTCGGAACCTGGTCGAGGCGTTGCTGCTGCCGGCCAACATCCGGATCACGCACGACGGGATCCGCCGGTGGGCGGCGGGCGAGCCGATTGCTCGCGCCACGGCGGTCCGGTCGGTCAGCTATCCGCGGCTCACCGTCCGCCCCGCCCAGGGCGCCCCGTACGACGTGGACACCCCAGCCGGTCTAGCTCGTTTCCTCCGCGACGAGCCAGTGGCGGGCGAGCGCTTTCTCTACGCCTGGAACATGCGCGAGTGGGCCAGCTCCGACGCCGGTTTGGTGGCCGACCTCACCGACATCGTCGAGAGGGAGTTCCCCAAGAATCGGGCGGCGGGTCGACAGAAGGCCGCCTACCTGCTCGACGCCGCGCTTCCCTTTGCGGCTCCGGACGGCACCGAGTGCCGGGACTACGCCCAGCTGAGCGCCTGGCTCGAGGGCGATCCGGCGCGCCCGAAGGGACTCGCCGATCCGGCTCATCCGCTCTGGTTGTACCTCGGCACCCGTCCGGAGAACGAATTGCGCGAGGCGATGGCCGAGATCCACGCCGACGTGCGGGAGGGGAAACCGGAGGCGACGGCGCTGATCCGGCACTATCTCATGCAGTACGCCATGGCCGGTTCGTGGCGCGACGGTGATGGGACGGTGGTGGCTGACCTCGACGCCTTCATCGCCCGCCTCGGGGCCCGGGCTGTTCCCATCTATCAGAAACTCCTGGATCCGGCGGATCCGCTCCTGATCTGGCTCGAGACGCAGCGCCCCGGAACCGCGGCGCGGGGTGGACGGCTGCGGGCGTTGCCGGCCGCGATCAGGAACGCGGTGGCAGAAGTCGATTGGGTTGCCTGCGCCCTCAATGCGGTGCCGGATGTGCTCCACGCGCCGATGGTCAAACCGGAGGATGGCTGGCGCGAGGAGATCTGGCCCCCGACGAATCGGGTGACGTTCGACCAGGTCCGCAAATTTCTCGATGCCTGGTGGCGAGTGGTGGAGGACCAGCGATTCGAGGCCGTCGCGGTGGCCTGGCTCGCCAGCCGTCCGTCGTCCGGGGCCCGGCGCCAGGTGGTGATCGGGGTGCTCGGCGCCCAATGGGAAGCGGCGGGCCAGCTCAGCGCCGTGCTGACGACCTGTTTTGCCGCGCTTCCCGCCTTTGCGGGTACACCCGACGACATCGCCGTCGTCGACGCTGCCGCCACCGCGGTGACCTCCCGACTGGAGGCCGTTCGCGACGCCGCCCCCGCCAACCAGCGTTCCCAGGTGCATGTGGAGGGGGCCACCGCGTTCGCGGTTGCCGCCGTGAAGGCGCGCGGCTCCGCCCCCGCATGGTGGGATGCCCTCCTCGCCAAGATCGGTGGGCCGCTGGTTGCCGCGCTCCGCGATGCCTTTGCCGCCAATCGGACCGCGCCGAACGTGTTGTCCGAACTGGTGGCGCGGCGCACCGACCTCCGCAACGCACTCGCCGACTTCCGGGTTCCGGCCCTGGCCCGGTGGCGGGCGGAGGATGCCCGTCAGGAAATCCTCGGGCGCGAGTTGGTTGCCGCCGAGGCGGCCCAGCGGGACGCCCGGCTCAAGGTCATCGCCGACAAGGCCATCTCGCTCCGGGGAACCCCCCACGTCCAGACCCTGGCCGACCTCG
>CADEGB010000050.1:0-3867 GCA_902826755.1 uncultured Gemmatimonadota bacterium | reverse complement strand
GCCGTTCACCGAAAAGCGGTGGCTCGCCAGGGCCAACAGCCTCTTCCTTTGGGTGGCGGGGATGGGCCTCCTCTCGGCGATTCCGTTCGATCCCGCCACCGGTCGGATCGAACTCGGCACCGGGGTGGTGGCGGGAGTGCTCAACACCGTCACGGTCTGGCGACTGACCCGGCGCAAGGTCGCGGCGGCCATCAGCTTTCTGGTCGGTGGCATCGTGCTGTCGTCGTTGCTTCCCATCCTCCAGGTTCGTTCGGCCCGACTCCTGATTGGGGTCCTGGTCTGCGCCGGGCTCGGCTTCGCATTGCTGATCCGGCGGCGCCACGTCCGCCGGGTGGTTGGCAAGGCCGAGTTGGAGCAACAGCAGACGCCACCCGACCTCGCGGCGTCGGTGCGGAAGGCGTGCACGGAGGCCGAGTCGCTTGCCCGCGCCTCGCTGTCGGAGCGATGGCTGATGATGCACGCCACCCTGGCCCTCGCGGCCGACCCCAGTCAGGTCAAGTCGGAGGATGTGCCCGGCGGCTCGGCGGCGGCGGCATGACCAGCGCCACCCCAACCACTCCCGGTGCCGACGCCGCCGTCTCCCCGCCTCCGGTGTGCCCGCGGTGCGCCACGAGCAACCGGGACGAGGCGCGCTACTGCAAGGGATGCGGCGATCGCTTGTCGATCCGGGGCGACCCGTTTGCCGGCTTGGTCGGACTCGGAGAGCTCGGCGCCGCCATTCGCGACCAACTGCGGGATGCGGTCGTGGTGCGTCGTCAGGGGCACGTCGCGCGCTCCCATCGGCTCGTGCTGGGCTCGCCCGGGGCGGGGACGACCCGGCTGGCCCGGGCCATCGCCGACTGTGCCGAGCAGGTGGGACTGACCCGTCGGGGGGCCACCATCGTCACCGCGCGCGAGATCCGTTCGCAGAAACCCGAGGACCTGCTCTCGTCCGCGGCGGGAGGAACGCTGATCGTCGACCAGGCGCACCGCCTCCTTCCAGCTCCGGACGTGCCGAGCGGTGGCGAGCAAGCGTTGTTCGACCTCCTCGATGCCCTGGCCAATCGGGGTGACGGGACCGATCCGCTGGTGCTGGTCACTGGGGTACCAGGTCCCTTTGCGCCGTTCCTCCGGGGCGACTCGCCCCTGCCACGCCACTTCGGCGACATCATCCGGCTCGACGACTGGTCCGCCGACACGCTGGCCGCGGTGAGTCGCGCTCGATTGGAGCAACTGGGTTGGGCGGTGGATGAACCAACTGCCCAGCGCCTGGCGGCCCGGTGTCGGTATCTGGTGAACTCGGTCGACCTGCCTCGTCGCCACGGGCACGCCACCGAGGAACTGGTCCAGCAGACCACCCAGGCGGCTCGGGCTCGGGTGGCGGTGCCCGGCAGCCCGGACCGGGCTCTCGTGCCCGCAGACATTGCCGGTCCGGTCGACGAGCCCATCTCGCTCGACGAGTTGTTTGCCCACCTCGATGCGCTCAAGGGCATCGACGCGGTCCGCGAGCAGCTCAAGCAGATCATCCGCGCGTCCCAGGAGCGGAAGGTTCGCGACCCGAAGCGCCCAGTGCTCGACGGCCACATGCTCCTGATGGGCAACGCCGGCACCGGCAAGACCACGATCGCCAAGCTGCTGCCCAAACTGCTCTGCCGGGCCGGGATTCTCCCCACCGAGCGGATGGTCGAATACGCCAATCCCGCCTCGCTTCAATCGGGCTACGTGGGCCAGACCTCGGGGCGGGTCAACGAAGCGATCGACAAGGCCCGGGGCGGGGTGCTCTTCCTCGACGAGGCCCACCAGATGGCCGACTCCGGGGGGCACAACTACCAGCGCGAGATCCTCAACACCCTGCTACCCCGGTTGGAGAACGAGCGGGGCCAGTTCCTCTGCGTGCTGGGCGGATACACCAGCAGCCTTCCGGCCGTGCTCGCGCTCGACCAGGGGATGCCGAGTCGCTTTCCGGAACACTATCGCGTGCAGCTGGCCAACTACGATGCCGACACGTTGTCCGCAATCTTCCTCGGCATGGCGGCCGACGCCGGGAAGACCCTCACGTCCGACGCCGACCACCGGATGCGGCAGCTGATGCGCCTGCTCCGTCGGTGGGCGTTGCCCGCGTTTGCCAATGCCCGGGGCGCCCGCGAATTCCTCAATGCCTGCGTCGCCACGCAGGTGGCCCGGACCGGCGCGGACCCCACCGCCGATCCGAACCTGCTCGTCGAGGCCGACATCAACCTGCCCCGGGCGGCCACGAGCAAGACCCCCGAGGCCGCGTTGGCCGATGCCGAGGCCAAGCTCGGCGCGCTGGTGGGTCAGCCGCGTCTGGCTGACGTCATTGCCCGGTTGCGGGGCAACCTCCTCCTCTGGCGAGCCGAACTCGAGGAGGGGGCGGACGTGGCGCCGCCGCTGGAGCACATCCTGTTGCAGGGAAGTCCTGGCACCGGGAAGACCACGGTGGCCCGGATCATGGGTTCGCTGCTCTATGGGCTCGGGATGCTCCCGCGGCCGCACGTGGAGGAGGTTCGGGGCACCGAGTTGATCAAGGGGATTCAGGGGGCGGCGGCCCAGGCGGTGCGCGAGCTGGTCGAGCGGGCGATCGGCGGGGTGCTCTTTCTCGACGAGGTGTCGGGGCTGCTTGGCCAGCCCCAGGGCGTCGACGTCGCCCGCGAGCTGCTCCCCCATCTGGTGGACGCCAAGGGACGCTTCGTGATGATCGTTGCCGGCTATCCCCATGTCATCGATGGTTTCCTGGCCCTCGACGACGGGTTGGCTCGGCGGTTCGGCACCGTGCTCGAACTTCAGGACTACAGTCCCGACGATGTCCACTCGATTACCCGTCAGGTGGTCCGCGACGCGGGACTCACTCTCACGCCCGAGGCGGATGCGGCGCTGCTGGCGCTCCTCCGGAGCCCGGCGGCGGGCCAACTTCTCCCCAGTCGCAACGCCAGCATGGCGTACGTCATCTCGTCGGCGATTCGCGACCGGCTGGCCAGTCGGCTGGCCCCCCGACTGGCCCGGGACCTGTCCAGCGTCTCCGCCGAGGAGCGGCGATTGGTCCTGGCGGAAGACGTTCCCACCTCGTTCGACGCCCGGGGGAACGCATGCTGACCCTCGCGCCGTGCCCCCACTGTGCGTCGCGAGTGCCTGACGACGGCGCCTTCTGTGACGCCTGCGGCCGCGCCTTGGCCGCGTGCCCGACGTGCGGCGAGTTGGCCCGCCCAGGAGAGAAATGCGTGACCCACGGGGTTGCGGCCGTTGGGCGCCCCTCCGCCGCGGGTGGCTCGGCGGGATCGGCGGTTGCCCCAACGGTGACTCCGACGGTGGCGCCACCTCCCCGACGAGGCTCGAGCGGTCCCGGGCCCGCCGCGCGGCCGGTGCCACCGGCCGCTCCGTCCCCGCCGCCGCTCCCGACACCGAGTCCAGGGGGTCCGGCGCACGCGGCGCAGGGCACGACGGTGCAGCCGTTGGCCCGCAAGCTGCGCCTCGTGGCCGTCGGGGTCTCGTTGCCCCCGCTCGAGGTGGACCCCGATACCATCATCGGGCGGGGCGAGGGGCCGTTCGCGCTGCTGCTGGATCCCTTTCACGACAAGGGGCTGTCTCGGCGGCACTGTCAGTTCCGCCGCGGCCCAACCGGCGCCTGGAGCGTCACTGATCTGGCTGGCCGCGGCTCGACCGCGATCAGTGCCGACGGTCGGTGGAGCAGCCCGCCGGTGGCCCAGAACGCGAGCCAGACCATCGAGCTGGGTCGGGATCAGGTTCGCCTTGGATCGCTCACCTTCCGGGTCGAGGCGATTCCATGACCGCGCCCCGCGCCCTGTCCGCCAGCGCGGCGTCGGCCTGCGGACCGAGTCGCCATCGCAACGAGTACGTGGCGGTGCTAGGCCC
>CADEGB010000049.1 GCA_902826755.1 uncultured Gemmatimonadota bacterium | reverse complement strand
CCAGCTTTCGGCGACGACCAGCCCCAAGAGGAGGGTGATGAACCAGAGTACGAGACTGACGCCGGCGTGGCGCCGCGCCCCAGCCCACGCCGCGCCACTCCCGTCTCCGGTCTCGGCGCCGAGCGGCGCTTCGAACCGGCGGAGAATCAGTCCGTTGACGAGCAATGCCGCCACGGCGGCCATCTTGGCCCAGTAGGTCCACGCGCCGAGATAGTGCTCGACATCCGCCGCGAAGAGCAGCCCACCCGACGCCACCATCACCACTAGGCCACGGAGCACGTCGCGATGACTCGCCGCCAGGAACCCGAGGTGGCCCTCCGCCACGAACCGGTCCCGACCGGGCGAACGCAGCGTCAGGAGATCGGCGCTCACCGCCCGCCCCCCGCCCCACAGCGTGCCCCCTGCGTGCAGGAACGCGACCCCGATGCTCACCACCGCGTGGTCACCGAAGAAGGACGCCCAGGGACCGAACCACGCTGCCAGCGTTTCCGTCATCTCGACCCTAGATTCGTTGAGTGAATTCTCCAAACGACACCGGCCGTCGGGTTCACCCCGACGGCCAGTGTTCCCGATCCCGGATCCCTCGTTACGGCGTCTGGGTCCGATGCTTGGCAAACCACCCGGTCAGGGTCGTCATCTTCCCCATCCCGTGACTGGGCCGCCCCCAAATGCCGTGCGCCTCTCCCGGTACCCGAACCAGCACCGACTCGACCCCCTGCAATTTCAGGGCCTTGTAGTACTGCTCGGACTCCGACATCGGCGTCCGGAAGTCTTCCTCGCCCGTCATGATCAGGGTTGGCGTCTTGACGTTCTTCACCACCGAGAGCAGCGACCGTGACTCATAGTGCTGAACGTTGTCCCACGGCATCCCCGGGAACCAGTTGTTCACCGCCATCGCCGACATGTCGGCCGTCAGCGCGAACGAATACCAGTTGATGACCGGATAGAACGCCAGCGCCGCCCGGAACCGATTGGTCCGGCCGATCATCCAGGCCGTCAGGACGCCGCCGCCGCTGCCGCCGGTCACGAACAGATTTCGCTCGTCCACGTAGCCCCGGGCAACGACCGCGTCGACGCCCGAGTTGAGGTCGTAGAAGTCGTCGCCCGGATAGGCGTGGTGGATCAGATTCCCGAACTCCTCGCCGTAGCTGGTGCTCCCCCGAGGATTGGCGTACAGCACCACCGAACCATCGGCGGCCATCAGCTGCTTTTCGATATCGAACCGATCACCGTAGTTGGCAAACGGACCGCCGTGGATCTCGAGAATGAGGGGGTACTTCCGGCTCGGATCGAAGTTCGGCGGCTTGACGATCCAACCCTGGATCCGGCGCTGGTCCTTCGAGGAGTTCCACCAGATTTCCTCGACCTCACCGAGGCGCTTGCCCGCCAGCATGTCCGCGTTGATGGCGGTTACGGTCCGCTGGGGGGTGGTTGGCCGGACCACCGCCACGTCGCTTGGCACGCCCGGCGTGCTCATCGTCAGCGCGATGCTGCCATCCCGCGCCACCGAAAAGGACCCGACGCCACCATAGGCGGTGCCTTGGGAGCCGAGGTCGCGCGCCACCACCTTGTAGCTGCCGTCGAGAGCAAACGCGGCGACCTTGCTGTTCCCCTTCTCGTCGAACCCGACGTAGATCGTCTTTCCATCGGCCGACCAGACCGGACCGGACACCCCCTGGTCGAGCTTGCCCGACAGGACCCGTTTGCCACTGCCATCGCGGTTCATCAGGTACAGCAGTTGATTCTGATAGCCCTGCTTCCGGTCGTCGAACCCGGTGTAGGCAATCGTCTTCCCGTCCGGCGACACCGCCGGTTCGCCGTCCGGGCCGAACCGGTCGGTCAGCTGCTTGATGCCGCCACCGCGAACCGGAACCTCGAACAACTCGGTCTCCAGCATCTTGAGTTCAGCGTCGGCCGTTCGCCGGGCCGGGATGATCAACGCCTGGCCATCGGGGGTCCACGCCGGGCTGCCGCCACCGGACCCGGCCGCCCCATGATGGAAGTTCCCCGCGGTGAGTTGCCGGGGCGTCCCACCCTCGGACGGGACCACGAAGAGATGGGTGTACCCGGGCGGAATCTCGCCGACGCCATCGAACCGGAATACCAGTTTGTCGGTGTACTTGGCGGGCGGGGCCCACTGGGCCCCCGGCGGCGGTGGCGGCTGCTGCCCGATCACGAGCGGCGCCTCCGGCACCAACTTGAAGAAGGCGAGCTGCGATCCGTCCGGCGACCACGCCAGGCCCGATGGCGGTTCCTGCAACTGGGTGATGGGATACGTCTGCCCATTGTCCATCCAGCGGACGAAGATCTGGGGCATCCCGTCCTTGGTCGACACGTAGGCCAGCCGCTTCCCATCCGGCGACCATGCCGCTCCGGCGTCGTTGACCTTGCCCGTCGTGAGCGGCCGGTGATCCGTGCCATCGGAGCGAACCAGCCAGAGATTCGAATAGCGCCGATCCGTCATCACGTCGAAGAACTGGCGGACGTACGCCACCCACTGCCCGTCCGGCGAGATCGCGGTCTGGGCCACGTATTCGAGGTTGAACACGTCCATCGGCTGCAGACGGTCGGTCTGCGCCGTCGCCGGCGCGGCCGTCACCAATGCAAAGAGAACCCCGACATGCAATGTCCGCACACCCGCCTCCATCGTTCCGTGAAAGGTCTCAGGCCGCCGGTTTCGCGTACTGCCGGAACCAGCTCATCATGTAGAGCATTGTCCGCATCCAGTTCGACGGCACCGATTCGGTGCCATGCCATTCGTTCTCGAACCGGAGGATCCGGGTCGGAATACCCCGGATCTTGAGGGCCGAGAAGTACTCCTCCGTCTGCGACATCGGCGTCCGGAGATCGAGCACGCCGGTCATCAGCAGGGTCGGGGTCTGCACCTTGCCGACGTGCGCGATGCTCGACTGCTGGTACCACTTCATCGGGTCGTCCCAGAAGGGCTTGTCGAAGAAGCTGTGGGCAAAGAGCGGGACGTCGGCGTTCCCCGCCATCGTCATCCAGTTGGTGACCGGACACCGGACCGCCGCCGCCGCGAACCTCGTGGTGTGACCAATCACCCAGCTCGACAGGGCCCCTCCGCCACTGCAGCCGCCGACGTAGAGTTGCTTGGTGTCGACGTACCCGCGCCCGATCACCGAGTCGACCCCGGCCATCAGGTCATCGTAGTCGGGGCCGGGGTAGTTCTTTTCGATGGCCCGGACGAACGCGTCGCCGTACCCGGTGCTGCCACGCGGATTGGTGAAGAGGACCACGAATCCCTGGGCCGCAAAGACGTGCCACATGAAGTCGAACCCGACGCCGTACATGCCCTGCGGACCGCCATGGATCTCGAGATAGAGCGGGTATTTCTTGGCGGGGTCGAAGTCGGGCGGCTTGACGATCCAGCCCTGGATCCGCGCCCCGCCGGTCGACGGATACCAGATCTCCTCGACCGTGGCGAGCCGCTTCCCAGCCAGGAAGTCCTCGTTGACGTTGGTGAGGCGGCTCACGCGGGCCGCCCCCTTCTTGTCGACGGTCACCCTCACCACTTCGGATGGCGCCTGGAAACTGCTCTGGACCCCGACCAGATCCCCGACTTTCGACATGCTGGCGAGGGACAACATCTGATTCCCGGAGGTCACGGGGCGGATCGGCCCGGTCAGGGGAACGAACTGGATGTTCTCGCTGCCCCGGTCCTGCACCGAAACGTAGAGACCGGTGCCGTCCAGCGCCCACTCGAGCGCCCCGCCCCCAAACCCACCGATTTCCCGATCGAGCGCCCGCGACAGGTTCCGCCGCCCCGAGCCGTCGAGGTTCATGACGTGGAGATCCGCCGTCTGCCACACCACCGGCAGGTGCTCCCGCCCGGTGTACGCCACGCTCCGACCGTCCGGCGACACGACGGGTCGGGCCCAGAATCCCCGCTCGGTGATCAATCGACGCATCGACCCGCTGGCGAGGTCGACCGCGTACAGATAGGACTCCCGGAAGGTCGTGTCCGCTCGGGCCTCCGCCAGCCCGTCGAAGAGGATCGTCTTCCCGTCCGGCGTCCAGTCGTGGTTTACGGCAAACGAAAGCCCGTCGAACGCGGCGCCGACGCTCCAGTCGCCATGCGTCAGCTGACGGGGTGAGCCCCCGTCGCTCGGCACCACGAACAGATGGACGAACCCGGTCTCCGTCAGCCCAACCCGGTCGGTCCGATAGTGCAGCCGGTCCACGATCCGCGGCGGCGGCGTCCACTTGGCGTTGGGCGGAGGCGGCGGCATGTCGATGGGCCAGTCCACCTGCTTTGGCACGAACATCCCAAACGAGATCCACTTCCCATCCGGCGACCACGTGATCGTCCGGGGCCCCTCCGCCACGCGGGTGATCTGGGTGGTGGCGCCCTCGGCGTCCATCCATCGGATGAAGACCTGAGGTCCCTTCGGACTCTCGCCCGCCGCCAGGTACGCGATCCGGGTCCCGTCCGGCGACCAGACCGGGCCGCCGCCCTTGGTCAGGAACCGGTTCCGGGCCCCGTCCGCGTCCATCACCCAGATCTCGCTGGCCCAGTGGTCGTTCACCCGGTCGACGTGCGACCGGGTATAGACGATCGTCTTCCCGTCCGGCGAAATCTGGGGATCGCCGACCGACTCGAGGTCGAGATAGTCGCCCACCCGCACGGCCGGCGGCTGGTTCGACTGCGCCGGCAACCCCGCCGGCACCCCGACCAGTACGGCCATCACCATCATCGTCGTTCGCATCTCGAACCCCTTTGTCGGTTGACCCCGCTGCCCGCGAGCCCGATGCCCCCCGCCGACCCGATCACTCGCGGGACCGGCGACGGCAGGGAAACCCCCAGGCAAACTGAGAATGGGATACAAAAGTGTATCCGCTTTCCGGGGCCAAGGCCAGTTGTCGCGGCCGCGGATCAGGATCGCCGCCGCGACAACTCCATGAAGACCCGGGCCAGAATCATGTCCACCCCGACTTGGTTGTGGCCGCCTTGGGGCAGGATAACGTCGGCATACCGCTTGGACGGTTCCACGAACTCGAGATGCATCGGGCGGACCGTGTCGAGGTACTGGCGGATCACGCCATCCATCGTTCGCCCCCGCTCGGCGACGTCGCGCTGCAGCCGGCGGATGAAGCGGATGTCGTCGCCGACGTCGACGAACACCTTGATGTCGAAGAGGGCCCGCAACCGGGCATCCGCGAAGAGCAGGATCCCATCGACGATGACGATGTCGCGTGGGTCGACCCGGACGGTGGCGGCCGCGCGGGTGTGCGCCGCGAAGTCATAGGTCGGCTTGTCGATCGGACGGCCGCGGCGGAGGTCCTCGAGCTGGGCCACCATCAGGTCGGTGTCGAACGAGTTGGGGTGGTCGAAGTTGACCTTGACCCGCTCCGACAGCGGCAGGTGACCCAGATCGAGATAGTATGCGTCCTGATCGAGGAAGGCCGCGTCCATCCCGAGAGCCTCGAAGATGGCTCGGGCCACGGTGGTCTTGCCGGAGCCCGACCCGCCCACGACCCCGATGACCAGGGGTTCGATCATCCGTCAGTCCACCTCGTGCCGGACGTGGTCCTTGTTCTCGGCCGCCACCTTGGCCGCTACCTCCGGGGGCGCCTCAGCATAGCCATGGAACCGCTCCCGGTGGGTCCCCCGTCCATGGGTCATCGAGTGGAGCGCGGTCGAGTACTTGTACAGCTCGGCCTGCGGCACCAGCGCGCTGACCCGGGTCAAACGACCGGTCGACTCGGTGGTGAGGATGTGGGCCCGCCGGGGGCTCAAGTCGCCAAGGACGTCGCCGAGCATTTCGTTCGGGGTGAAGATGTCGACGGCGATGATCGGCTCGAGCAGGACGGGACGGGCCTTCGGCGCCACGGTCCGGAACGCCAGGATCCCGGCCATCTTGAACGACATTTCGTTGGAGTCGACGTCGTGGTAGCTCCCCTCGAAGCACTCGGCCCGGAAGTCGACCATCGGATAGCCGGCCAGCGACCCCCGGGCCGCCGCCTCCTGGATGCCGCGATCCACCGCCGGAATGAACTTCCCGGGAATGACCCCGCCCACGATGTTGTCGACGAACTCGTACCCCGAGCCCCGCGCCAGCGGCGCGAGCCGGATCCAGCAGTCGCCGTATTGGCCCCGTCCACCCGACTGCTTCTTGTGCTTGCCCTGCCCCTCGGCCGTGCCCTTGAGCGTCTCGCGATAGGCCACCTTGGGCCGGGCCAGTTCGGCGTGCACTCCGTACTTCTTCTGCAGCCGGCCGAGAATGATGTCGAAATGCCGTTCGCCGAGGCCGTGGATCAGGGTCTGCCCCAGTTCCGAGTTGTACTCGAAATGGAAAGTGGGATCCTCTTCGTGAAGTTTATGGAGCCCCGCGGCCAGTTTGTCCTCTTCGCCCCGCTGCTTCACCACCACGGCCGCGGTTGCCTCCGCAGCCGGGAACTCGATCGGATCGAGGTGGACCTGGTGGTCCTTCCGGCAGAAGGTGTCGTTGGTGTGGGTGTCGCGCAGCTTGGCCACCGAGCCGATGTCGCCCGGGAAGAGTTCGGGGACCTCGAATCGATCCCGACCCTGCTGGACCGAGAGGTGGCCGAGCTTTTCGGCCACGCTGTGCTCGTGATTCCAGACCTCCTCGCCGGTCTTGAGGTGGCCGGCATAGATCCGGAACAGGCTCACGTCGCCCACATGGGGCTCCGACACGATCTTGAACACCCGGCCGACCAGCGGGCCGTCCGCCGGCTTCGGAGCCTCGAGCGGCGAGGGCAGCAGCTCGACGATCTCGGTGAGGAGCGTCTGGACCCCGATGAGCCGCTCCCCGCTGCCGCAGAACATCGGCACGATCTCCCCGGCCAGCATCGCCCGCTTCATGGCGGGCACGATCTCTTCCCGGGCCAACCGTTCGCCGGCCAGGAATTTCTCGATCAGGGTGTCGTCGGTGGCCGCCACGGTTTCGCTGAACTGCTCGGTGTATTTGGAGAAGACGCCCTGATACTCGGCCGGGATGGGGCCTTCGTCGAATTCGCCGGTCTTCGAACCCGGCCGGAAGATCTGGCAGGTGCCCGTGAAGAGATTGATGATGCCTTTGAAGTCGAGCCCGTCGCCCACCGGAATCTCGACCGGGAGCACTTTCGGGGTGAGATGTTCCCGGACGTCGTCGAACACCTTCTCGAAGTTGGCGTGTTCCTTGTCCATCTGGGAGACGAACAGGATCCGCGGCAGGTGGAGATGGTCGCAGTGTTCCCAGACCTTTTCGGTCCCGACTTCGACCCCGCCGGTGCCGCTCACCACCACCACCGCGGCGTCCGCCACGCTCAGGCCGGAGGCCACCTCGCCATAGAAATCGAGAAGCCCCGGGGTGTCGAGCAGGTTCACCTTGACGCCCATCCACTCGGCGAACCCGACCCCAAGGCTGATCGAGTGCTTCCGCTCGATCTCGTCGGCGGAGGTGTCGGTCAGGGTGGTCCCTTCCTTGATGGAGCCGTGGCGTTTGCTGGAACCGGAAACGAAGGCGAGTGCGTCAACGAGGGTGGTCTTTCCCGCGGAACCGTGGCCGACGAACGCCACGTTCCGGATCGCATCCGAGCCATAGGTCTTCACGGAACGCCTCCTTCGACGTGAGGGATAGGTGATAGTGCGGTCGCCGTCGGACCTTGTCAAATGGCTGAAAATGAGATCGCGATGAAGAACCGATCAGGGAGCCGGTCCCCCGCCGATCCGGATCGCGGGCGGGGGGGCTACCTTTGGTCGTCCAGTCCTCGCGCACCCATTTGCCGAACCTGAACCAGTTCGTCACCACGGTCTCCCGGGTCGCCACGCTGGCCGGTGGTGGATCGGTGTTCGCCGTGCTCGACGCCTGCGGGGCGCCGTCGGTGCGCCCGCGACTCGCCGCTCAGCCGGCGGGCTCGTGGGTCTCCCTCTATCGCGACACCGCCGAGGAGGGACTCGACGGGATCGCTCCGTACTTGGCGAAGGCCGATCCGGACCTGGTCCGCTGGATCGCCGAAACGGCCTGGGCCACGCCGTGGGGGGTCTTCCTGATCGCCGCGAAGCCGCTGGACGAGCTTCGGCTCCACCTCCGCCGGTTCCTCAGTGTTCGGGCGCCAGATGGAGACCAATGGTATTTCCGGTTCTACGACCCCCGGGTCCTCCTCCGGTTTTTCGAGGTCGCCACCGACGCCCAGGCCGAGTCCCTCCTCGGACCGGTGACGGCCTTCGCGGTGACCGATCCCGATACCTACGGTGTCCGGCTGGTGGGGCGCGGTGGGGCGGCCCTCCCCCTCGAGCCACCGCGGGTCCGGCTGATCCGCCGGTGAATCGATGACCGACACCCCCCAGGGAACCCGGCTGGTGCCGGTCGATCAGGGTCGGGGCTTCCCGATCGGGACCGGCGCGCTCCACCCGTTCGTCTTCGGCGCCTACCAGGCCCGCCGGCTGGAGGTGGAGGATGTTCACTTCCACTTCGACAGCGCGGTCATGATGCCGGACCACGGCCCCGCCGCGGCGGCGGATGATGCCAATCATGTCAGCGGCCTCGCCGTCATCCGGGCGGCCCTGCTCCACGCCCAGCGGCACGAGACCGAGGAGCTGCTCGTCGCGGGGCATACCGATCGGAGCGGGTCGGCCGACTACAATCGCCGGCTCTCGGCCGAGCGGGCGGACAACGTCCTCCAATTGCTCACCGGCGACCGCGCCGGGTGGGCCAAGGGGTCCGCGGCGCACCACCAGGCCGAGGACGTCCAGCAGATTCTGACCTGGGTAGCCGCAACCTTCGGATGGGATTGCGACCCCGGCGGTATCGACAACGACTTCGGCGCCGACAGCAAGGACGCCCTCTCCCGCTTCAAGACTCGCTACAACGAGGAGTTCGAACCGGCCATCCCGGTGACCACGTCGACCAAGGACGAAGCCACCTGGCGGGCGTTTTACGACTGCTATCAGCGAGGCCTCGAAAAGTTGCTCGGCGCCGACGCGGCGGCGGTGGCCACCCTGCGTGCCGGGGTGAGGTTTCTCGCGTCCGGGCCCCGCACGGTCGGCTGCGGTGAGTCCCACCCGATCACCGCGTCGACCACCCTGACGAGCCAGATCGACCGGAGGGTCGAACTGCTCTTCTTCGACGGGAACGAGCGCCCCCGCCTCGATTGCCATCCCGGCAGTCAGTGCCTCCCGGAGCACTGCGAGCTGTACGGTCCCCGGGCGATCTTCACGATCGACCCGCTGCCGACCGACGACTGGTCCTCGCTCGGCGTGCATCTCCGGCTTGCCTGGACGGATCCGACCGGGGCCGTGAGGGCCTTTCCCGCCGGACTCTCGGTCATCGTGGAGCTTGGCGACGCCGCGGAAGAAACCACCCGGGTTACCACCGGCGACGACGGACGGTTGACATTCGTCATGGATCGGCGGAAAGGATCGTTCTCGCTTCGGTTCGAGTCGGATCACCGGCGCTATGTCGCGTCGCCTCCACCAGGTTCGCCGGAGGCGGAGACCCTCCTCTTCGAACCGGAGGTGGCCGGCGCGGTGGACGAGGGAAAACGGGTCTGGCTCCTGCCGCGATCCTGGTCCCTGCAAACCAGCGACTGGAACGGACCGACCGGCGGGGATGCCACCACCGCCACATTTTCGGACCACCGGTTCCGGGGCCTCGATCGACCGACGACGACCGTAGGTCGGGCCGCGGCGCCGATCACGCTGACACTCGATCCGCACTGGCAGTTCCTGAAGTGGCTCTACTTCGACCGCCGGCTCAAGGCCAAGCTCAGCCTCCCCCCCTGCGTCGTCGACGCCCTCCGGGCCGGCTCTACCGAGCCAATCGCCCGGAGCAACTGGCTCACCCCCGTCGAGGCGTCTCAGTGTCTGCCCTGGCTCGAGCGGCGGACCGCCGCCGGCGCGACGCTCGACCTCCCCAAGGCGGACACGGTCATCAGACTCCGGACCCTGCCAGGGACGTTCGTGGAGGTCCTGGCCGATGGGACTCGACGCCTGGTGTCGCTCCATGCCAGAAACCCGAATGCCCCGACCACCCGGGCCAAGGAGCCTGAGCGGAACGGCGGCGTGCTCGTCGACCTCGACCTGGGCAAACCCGTGCCCGGACGGCTCCGATTCTACGACTTGCCGGAGGAGTGGCACTCGACCGGCTACTGGACGGCGCAGGTGGACTCGGCCGGTGGTCCGACCCGGCGCGGCCTCTACGCCGACCTGGCAACCCGGCCAACCGACGATGCCCATCCCTTGATGTTCTCGCTCGACGACGTAGTGCTCGTCGACCACACGGGGACGCCGGTGCCGTTCGCTCCCGGCGATCGAGTCGCGGTGTTCGCGCACACCTTCGCCGCCGGCCCGAATCTGTCGGACATCGGACTCTATCGGCCCGACGCCGGAACGACCACGAGTCCGAAAGAGATTTATCTCACCGAGCCGGTGCCGCGGCTCGCCGACGGGATCAACTATCTCGCGGAGTACCCGGACTGGACCCGACTGATCTGCTTCAAGGGGAACCTGTTCGACGTGTTCGATCAGCGGATCCGCGACGGCGGGGCGGCGCCGGTCGGCGCGCGGGCGGCGGTTCGGTGGCGCGACGTGACGACGATCGGCAAGGTGGACGACCCGGTCGTCAGTCCGGGGACGACCGTCACGCCGTTCTTTTCCCTGAAGCCGTATTTCTCGCAGGAGCACGCGTTTCCGATCGGCCGGTTCGATCTGGCATGCCTCCGGTGTTGCGACGTCGAGGGCACCGGTGCCGACGCCGCCGAGGTGGCGGTCTTCCTCCAGTATCATCGCTACTTCTTCCGGTTCAACACGCCCAAGGCCGACCTCACCGACCGGCAGAAGAAGAGCCCAGTGAGCGTGGCGACGGGCGCCAAGGCGCAGGCGTTCATCAACCGATGTTGCGTCAACGTCGGACGCCGTTGGACCAACTTCGAGGCCAGCCTGGGCGGAACGGTCTGGAATCCCGGCCGGGCCCTGGTCCTGCCCGAAGACGCGAAGGTCCCCGTCCGCGGCGAGGTGATCACCCTCCTCCAACATCTCCCGAAAACGGAGAGTTCGTTCGAGATCAGGGTGTTTGGCGACATCCGGGCCTCGATGAACTCGAGAACCGGCATCGGTCAGATCTCCGACGGCACCGGCCCGCCGATGGCGGCCGGCAGTTCGCCGTCGGACAACAGCCTGTCGACCGGCTTCTTCACCATGGCGCACGAGGTCGGCCACGGACAGAGCCTGCCGGACGAGTACATCGAACAGACCGTTCCGTTCTCGAAGCTGGCGCTGGTCGGCGGACTCGCCAAGCCGTCTCTGCCCGGCTTCGACAGCTTTTTCCCCGGTGCTCCCTTCGTCGACGATGGTGCGGGGATGATGCGCGGCAATGCGCAGGTACGAGCCCGCTATTTCTGGCACGTGGCCGAGTGGTTCCGGACCGAGGTCGATCCAGCGCACCACCGATACCTGATCCAGCACGACGTCCATCGGTATCGGCTGCCGAGCCCGCTTGCCCCGATCGGGACCCGCGCCCGGGCCCGGGCCAGTCATCCGCTCGCGATCCATCGGGGCCTCGAGATCGGGCATCGGGGCCATGCCGACGTGTATCTCTACCCCATGGGCGAGGACGGTTTCACCCAGCACGTGCTCCCAGCGCGGATCGCGGCGGCGGGGCCGACCGGTCTCGGCCTGATCCCGCCCGGATTCGTCGACGGATTGCTCCTGATCGAGGTCCGACTCCGGGCCCGGTTCGCCGACACCGACGACGTGAACGTCGCCGCGGGGGCGCTCGACGGACTCCAGGCGCGGGTGTATCGCCGGTTCCAGCATCGGTTCGTGGTCAGGGGTACGGCCGCCAAGGTGACCTTCCGGAACTGCCTGATCCACTTCTCGATCCGATTCCTGGTCCCCGGTCACTCGGACGACTCGCCGACCCTCGACCGCCACTTCCGGATCGTGGCGCGGGCGGACCACGCCACCGCCTGGGATAGTGGCGTCCTCGCGGCCAAACGGACGCTCCACTGGCGACGGACCAAGCCGGGGGAGATGCTCGCACCATTCGCCAACATGATCGGGATCGACGATGGGAAGATCGACGACGCACCGAGCTACCGGGCCCTGGTGGAACCGGTTTTCCCGGGGGGGAGTATCGTCCGGCTATGACTGCTGCCTGCTGCTGGTCGCCGTGGCCTGCGTTCGGCAACCGCCCGCGAACCAGGGGGGAACGATGACGGCGGAGTATCGGGACGGCGCCGGGAAGCCGGTGGTGGTGACGGCGCCCGCGGTGCCGCTGACGGACCGGGCCCCCGAGCCGACCGGAGCAGGCGCGGCAGCTGAGGCCTGGACCCTCCCGATCAGGCGGTGGGGCAACCTGGCGCTCAACGCCCGAGGCGCGGGGCGCCTCCCCGCGGCGCCGAAGGGATGGCGGGTCGAGCGGATGGCCCGACTGGCCGACGGGCTCCGGCCGATCGCGGTGCTGACGACCGGCGCGGCCACCGTCGTCGAGGGCGTCGATCAGTGGCAACTCCTCGACGCGCTCGACCGCCCGGTGGCCCAGGGAGCGCTGGCTTCCGCGGCGGTAACACTCGATCCGGCGCCGGCCTTGTTCTACACGACGGACTACCTCGGTCATCTCGAGGCCCGGCGCCTGACCGACGGCAAAGTGGCGTTCGGTTTTCTGCCCTTGTTCGGACGGGCCTACTCCAGAGACCTCATCGTGCGGGCCGGCTCCCGATTGATCTTCGCCGCGACCGAACTCGATCCCGATCCCTTCGGGCAGGTCAAAGGGTCCCACGTCGGGCTGGTCGCGCACGAGCTTGGCGACCTGACGGCGGTCGAGGCTGATGGGCTTCTGGCGGAGGAGAGCGTGGCCGAGTCGTTGTTCCGGGTCGGACGTCGGGTCGCGACCGGATTCGCCGATTCGACCCTGGTGGTCGCGACGACCACGGGGCTCCATCAGTTCGGGCTCGACCTCCGCGCCCGCCAAGTCACCGCCACCCCGCTCGACCCGGTGACGCTGTCGCTGGGCGATGACCTGGACGCCTTCGTCGTGATCCGGGATCCGATCGGCCTCGAGCTGTGGGGAGTGGCCCGAGACGGCCACCGCTTCCTTCGTCTCCGGCTCCCGGATCTCGGCGCCGAGGAGGAACCGTCGCAACCGCCGATCGTGGGGCCCGGCCGCCGGGTGCTGCTCCGATTCGGCGGACGGCTGCTCTCGATCGCTCCCCCGGGGGTGATCCTCTGGGAACACCGGGCTCGGGTGTCGAGCGACGCCGTGCTGCTCGAATCGACGGAGGCCCTCTTGGTGACCGATCGCGATCTGGTGACGATCGACTCAATGGGTCGCCGTCAGGTGGTTTATCGGATCGGCGCGGACGTCGCGGCGGCGCCGGCCCTGACACCGACGGGCGACCTGCTCGTTCCGATCGGACGGGAATTGGTCAGGCTGTCGCTGCGACGCTGACCGCTCGGCCCGCCGCTATTCGACGAGATCGGCGAGCCGGGCGAACACGGCCGACGATCGAAAAGTCGCCAGCACCGCGTCCCGTTGTTCCGCGGTCAAGGCCAGGTAGGCCCGTTCGTCGAACACCTGCCCCTCGTCGTCGCCTCCAAACTCCACGACCCGTCGGAGCAGCAGATACGCCTCGTCGGCCACGCGGCGGGGCGCGAACCCCTCCTCCATCGGAACCGACACGTCGGGAGCGGGAATCGGGCGAAGGTCCGCCAGCGCCGCTTCGAGATCGTCCGCCAACCGCTTGCGGAGACCGCGCTCCACCGCGACCAGGGTTCGCAGCCGCCACGCGAGTTCGAGCGGCTCGGCCGGCTTGGGCAGCCGCAGCAATTCATCGAAGGCCAACTCGCCCACGTGGCCGAGGAGCCTCCGCGCGTTGGCCCCGGGCGGCCCGCCCTCGAGCCACAGGCGATGGAGCGTCTGGACCGCGGCCGCGGGGCCGCGACGCAGATCGGTCGCCAGGACGGTGAGGCCGGCGCGATCCCCGGGATCCAGGGCGGTTACCCGTTCGGCGAGCGAGGGCTCGGGCATCGGTCGATCCATCGCGTCTCCGATTGTTGCAGGGTCAGGGCGGCCGGGACTCAGATGACCCGGCAAGGCCAGTCCGCGTCGCGAGCCGCCCGGTTGGCCTCGCGGACCGCGTAACGGAGGCTCGGATGCCAGGATTGCCAGGCATTCGGCTGGTCGTAGCCCAGGATGGCGTTCACCCAGCATTCCGCGAGCGGCGTGCAAGGCGCGGGCGCGGTGGTCCAATAGGCGTACCGGTCATTACCCGCCCGCCGCCAGCCTTTGGCGAAACGGACGATCCGATAGGCGTGCACGAACGAACTGCAGCCGAGGTGGATGAACGCCCGACACCGGAGCTCGGCGGCGCCCAGATCGAACGGCGCCGTGCTGGTGCCCTCCCAACCGGCCTCGAGCACGAGGAACGCCGCCATCACCCCGTGCTCCCGCGCCCGATAGCTCCAGAACGTCGAGCCCGTATCGGCCGGCTCGCCGAGCAACCCGGCCACCACCGCTCGATCGGCGGCATCGGGAACGATCTCGGAGAGCGGCCGCGCCCGCAGGTCGTTCCATCGATTGCGCACGTCGGGATGACAATCACTCCGCGCGGGCCGAGGAGATGAGCCCGAATGGGCCCGAACGTGATAGCGGTGCTCGAGCAACTCGGGCACCGGCATCGCGACGAACGGAAAGCCCATCCGAAAGAGGCCGGTGCCAGGCGGGACCGCGCCATCGCCCCAGTGGTCGCCGGGCCCGGAATCAGGGCCCAGGCAGGGTCCGAGCCCGTGCCGGGCATGTCCGGCGTAGATCACGTGCGCCCCCGGCGTGGCCAGAGCCTCCTTGAGCGCCGGTTTGGTGGTGATGACCCGAAGGAAGAAGATCACCTGCTGCGCGTGGCTCTGGTACAGGGCGTCGGTGTCGTTGAGGATCTGGAGATCGGGATAGGCCTGCTGGAACCCCTGCGGAATCACCTCCGCTCGCCACTGCGAGGCTCGGACGGGATTCCCCTCGGCGTCCGCTCGGTCCGCTTGCCGCCGGTACTCACCGTTGTCGAACTGAAGCCCCTGGCAGATGACGAGGAGCCTTGGCTCGTAGGGCGGGGTGAGCGTGGTGAAGCCCGCGCCGCCGTCGGCTTGCCGATGGACCGCGAAGGCCTCTTCGGCGTCACTCGCGAGCGACATCGTTACCGCTCATGCTGGTCGCGGAGGGCGGCCAGCGTTTCAGCGTCGAGGCGACCGGTCGGTTCGAGTCCGGCACGCTGCTGGAACGCGAGCAGCGCGATCCGGGTGGTGTCGTCCTCCTCGCCGTCGAGGGACCCGCGGTACAGACCGAGATTGGTGAGCCGCTGGCGGGCGGTGCGCAGGTCGGTGCCGGGATCGAGGCCGCCGAGTCGCAGTGGATAGGTCTCAGGGCCAGCCGGCCCCTCGATGATCAGCGTGGCGGATTCCGCGCGGGCCGGGATCCACTCTTCGAGGAACCCGCCGCTGGTGGTCGTGCCGACCAGAGTGCTGCCGGCCACCGTCAACGAGTACGCCAGGTCCGCCCGAGGATCGCCGCGACCGTCGAGCATCCGGAGTCGAAGCCGAGTCTTCGGGCGCTCGAGCACGAAGGGATGCCGGATCTCGGCGGAGCCGTCGAACTCCGCGGGCCGGGGGAGCGGGACCGTGACCACGTCACCAGGGGCGAGAATGGTGGCGTCGGAGCGGCCTCGGCGGAGCTCCGCGTTGTCGGGATGGTCCCAGATCGCCGCCGGGGAAACCCCAAACCGAGCGGCAATGCTGAGCACGCAATCGCCCGCGGCCGCGAGGTGCAGGCGGCCGCCCTCCGGCACCGGCCCGAGCCGCGCCGACCCGGTGGCCGGGCGCCAGAACTCCGCTTCCAGCTCGGGCCAACTGATTCGGTACTGACCCGGATCGATCCCCGTCACGCGGGCCACGCCGTCGCCACCAGTGAAGCCCTCGAACGCGGTGCCGTCTCCCCCGATGATCCGGTATCGCTGATTGGCCACGGGCGCGCCCTCGTCGTCGACCAGGGCAACCTCGATCCAGGACCGCTTGGTCGGATCAGTGGGCGGGCTGACGGCGGGATCGGACTGGAAGGCGAGGGCCGCTTCCGCCGCGCAGTTCTTCCGGGTAAACGGAGCGCCGACGGCGCGCGCCGCCGCCATGGTGGCGCCAGCGGCACCGCCGGAGCCGGTCCCCGAGTCGCCGATCATCACCGTCGGCGCCCCGACGCTGATGCTGCCGCCATGAGCCGTGGTGTCGCCCAGTCGAGCCGCCGGTTTTCCGCCGATGAGCACCGTCGACGAACCCGTGGCGATGACGTCGGGTGGCCCGACGCAAACCGCGGTGTCTCCCAGGCAGGCGGCCGGGAGACCGGCAACCAGCACGGTCGCGGCACCGGGCCCGACGATCGGCCCACCGACATGCGGGATCGGCGGGGTACCCGGGGTCTGCATCGGGCAGACGTGCAGGTCAGTCAGGCGGGCCGCTGGTTTCATGGCGGGTCAGGCGCGCCGGCGGGCGGGTAGGCTGGGGAACGCGACCTCGCATTGTCCTGGATCGACGCCCTCGATTCGGGCCCGGCCCCGCTGGTCGAGGTTGCCGGTGACCGTCGTTCCATCGGGAAGGGCCAGGCGGTAGGGAACCCCGCCGATCGGATCGCCCCGGGCGTCCAGCAACTCGATCGCGACCCAGGCCGGC
>CADEGB010000048.1:7510-16789 GCA_902826755.1 uncultured Gemmatimonadota bacterium | reverse complement strand
CAACGTTAGACCCTCGGCCCACCGGAGTCGAGCCGCGTCAGCCCGGGGGCGAGTCCGGGTCCTTCTTGCGCCGGAACGGCGGGTCGCAGTCTTTCATCAGCTCCCATCGAGCCCAATGGGGGCAATTCGACTCTCCCGGCTTGAGCCGACCCCGCCAGTGGCCGTGCGGGCAGTCGCAGGTGCCGATCGTAGCGTGGCGCGGCGTATAGATCCGCCCCTCGTCGAAATCGGGCTTCCGTTCACCGGTCCAGTACTCGCAGGTGGCGCAGTAGACCGAAAAGGTCACATAGTCGATCACACTCGAACTCCGACGACGGGGATCCTCAATGCTAACGCGCGGAGTCAACGGGTCGTCAACGACCTCTCAAGGCCAGAAGCTGCAACTACTTGCGTTTACCCTCTAGCGGAACCGGCAGACGGCAATACCTTATCATCTCATCCACCAGTTGCCGCGCATGCTGAGAGAGCGACGCCGAAAAGAGCCGCCGCGGTCCGTCCGCGCTCCCTGGACCGCCGTGACCGCCCGGGTGAGGCGGTTGGTGGACGATGTCCACGACGGGAACCTCCTCGAGGCCGCGGCCCACGCGGGGGTGCCGTATGCCACCCTCCGGGAGATTCACGCGGGGCGCAACCGGCGGCCGAGTCCGGACATCCTCGAGCGGTTGGCCCAGGCCTACCGGCTGCCGATCGATTGGTTTTCGAACCAGGCGGCCGTCGACGACGGCACCGTCCCGCTGGCAGGGTGGGTGGGGTTCCTGCAGGAGTCCGGAGGGAGCCGCCGACGGATCACTATTCCCTACTCGGCTTGGCCCTTGATCCGGGTCCTGGTTCAGCTCGAACAACGGCTTCGCGACCAGCCAGCCCACCCTGACCGCCCAATCGTCGGCGCGGCCACGGATCCGCGGGAGATCCGGCGGCGGCTGACCACATTCATACTCCAGCCCCTGTTGGCCGCCAACGCGTTCGACGCCGGCGACCGCTGGTGGGACCGCCCGAGTCCCGCCGACGGGCCCCCGGCGTTGATGCTGCGGGATCTCGGCCGCTTCTGGGAGCGCGCGCTGGCGTCGCTCGTACCCGGGCTGGTGCCGGCCGGTCCGTTCGGTGAGGTTGCGTAGTAGGTGGACCGCCCCTCGTTCGACGTCTCGCCCTATCAGCGGTTTCTCGGTCTCGAGTGGATCCGGTGGGAGCCGGGTGAAGTGGAAATCCGGCTTCCCTTTCGGGAGGAATTCCTCCGGGCCGACGACTCCGATTGGTACCACGGCGGTGTGGTCGCCGCTCTGATCGACATCGCCGGTGACTACGCCCTCGCCACCCGGGTCGGCGACGGCCTCCCGACGGTTGACCTCCGAGTCGACTGGCTCAGGCCCGCCCGCAAAGGCGCCCTTCTGGCCGTTGGTCGGGCGGTCAAGGTCGGTCGCACGGTCTGCACCGCCGACGTCGAAGTCCGGGACGAATCGGGGCAGCTGGTGGCCGTCGGTCGCGGGACCTTCGCGACACCCAAGTAGCACGCTCATTCCCTCTTCAAACCCGCGATCCCCATGGCCGAGCTCAAGGAGTCGCTTGGGAGCCATTTCTTCACCTCGTCGGCCGTCTGGCGGCACCGCGGCCTCGAGCCGAACCGGCCCCGGCCCCATCGAGGGCCCGCCGCGGTACTCATCTCGTGTCTGGGGGCCGCCGGTAGCATCTTTCTTCTTGGAGTTCGCTCCGCCACCACGGATAGACGCCAAGGGCCGCGTTCCGCTCGAGTGGCTCGTGATCCTCGGCTGGAACGGGATCGGCTTGGCCATGTGGTGGGCCGCGAGCCGGCATCGGGCCCGTCTGGCCCCAGGCGAACAGGACCGACTGATCGTGGGAGAGCACTGAGATGATTCCGGACCGGTCGGTGGATGCCGCCGCCATTGCCGCCGCCTCCGCGGCCCTCGACCAGAGCCTGGTGAGTGGAACCCCCGCGGACGTGGCCGGGTGTTTCACCGAGGACGCGGTGCTCGGCGAGTCAGGTTGGCCCGACGTGATCGGCCGCCCGGCCATCGAGCGGTTCCTGACCGAGGCCAACGCCGTTCGTACCGTGGTGGGTCACCGAATCCACCAGGACGAGCTGGTGTTCGTCGGTCCCGATCGCGCCCTCGAGTTCGGTCGGTTCGACGAGACCAAGATCAAGCCAGGCCACCCCGACCCGATCCACGAGCGCGGCCGCACCGTCACCGACTGGCGCCGCGGTCCGGATGGCCGGTGGCGGATCGCCCGGGTGGTCGTAAGCGACCTTCCTTCTCCCTGAATTCGAGCGAGTGTCCATGAAACGTCTGGTGTGGGTGCTGGCCCTTTCCGCCTGCGCGGCGCCCGGTCCGTCATCCTTCGATCTCGTCATCGCCAACGGGCGGGTGATCGACCCGGAATCCAACCTTGACCAGGTCCGTCATCTTGGCATCGTCGGCGACTCGATCGCCGCGATCTCCGAGGCGCCGCTTGCCGGCTCCGACACGATCGACGCCAGCGGCCTGGTGGTGACCCCGGGCTTCATCGACCTTCACTCCCACTCGGTGGCCGCCGATGGGCAGCGCTGGCAGGTCCGTGACGGCGTCACCACCGCGCTCGAGCTCGAGGAGGGCACCTTTCCCGTGGCCGACTGGCTCGCGAGGCTCGAGGGGAAGTCCCTGATCAACTTTGGGGTGACGGCCGGACACATCCCCGGCCGGATTGCCACCTACCAGGGGGTCACCACCCTTGCCGACGCCGAGTCGTGCCGCGGGCGCGGCGAAGATCCGAGCGGGCCCCCGGCTTGGTCGGACGGGGCGACCACCGCCGAGCGGCTCGCGGCGCTGGAAAAGACCCTCGAGGCCGGTCTCGACGCGGGCGGACTCGGCATCGGCTTCGAAGTCAACGAGGCACCCGGGTCGAGCCGCGAGGAGATTCTCACCCTGTTTCGGATCGCCAAGCGGCGGGACGTTCCGATCTTCGCGCACCTCCGGTACATGGGAGTCGATCCCATCCACGGCAGCATGGCCGGCGCCCAGGAGGTGCTCGCGAACGCCGTCGCCACCGGCGCTTCCACCCACTTCGTCCACCTCGGGAGCAGTTCGTCGATCTACGCCCGTGCGGTCGTCGAGATGATCGAGGGAGCGCGGGCCCGGGGCCTCGATGTCACCGGCGAGGTCTATCCGTACACCGCGGCGTCCACCGGGATTCAGACCGGGCTGTTCGACGGTGACTGGCGCGCCCGCCTCGGGATCGACTTCAGCGACGTCGAATGGCCCCCCACGGGGGAGCGTTTGTCGGAGCGGACCTTCCCGGCGGTCAGGCGCCAGGGCGGTTCGGTCATCATTCACGTCATGAAGGAAGAAAACGTCGACTTCCTGGTCGGCCGGCCGGGGGTCATGATCGCGAGCGACGCGATGCCCCTGCCGGGCGGCAAGGGCCACCCCCGGGGAGTTGGGACCTTTGCCCGGGTTCTCGGTCGCTACGTGCGGGACAAAAAAACCCTCACGCTGCCAGACGCGGTCGCCAAGATGACCCTTCTTCCAGCGCGGCGACTCGAGGTGGTGGCGCCGTCGATGGCTCGGAAGGGCCGGCTCAAAGTCGGCGCGGATGCGGACGTCACGGTGTTCGATCCGGCCACGGTCATCGATCGCGCCACGTTCGCCAATCCTGAGCAGGCGTCGGCCGGGATCCCGTTCGTGGTGGTCGGCGGAACCGTGGTCGTCCGCCGAGGCGAACTGGTGGCCGGTGCCGCCCCGGGCCGGGCCATCAAGCGAGGACAGTAAGTCGATGACCGCTGGACTCGCCTACCGCGAGGGCCTCTCCGCCGCGCGGGCGGTCTTCGACGCGGAGTCGGTCCGGTTCGGGCGGCTCGGGGTGGCCCGGCTGATCGTCTTCCTGGCGGGTGTCGCCGCGGCCATTGTCACCGTTCTCTCGCCCAACCGCTCCGCTGGATGGGCGGTCGTGATCGCCGCGGTCGTATTCCTCGGGTTGATGGTGTGGCACGAGGTGGTGGCTCGCCGGCGGGATCGGGCTTCCCGGTCGATGGCCTACTACGATCGCGGCCTGGCCCGTCTCGAACATCGATGGACCGAAGGCGGCGATCCGGGCGACCGCTTCCGCGACGAAGACCACCTGTATGCGGCCGACCTGGAGCTGTTTGGTCCTGGTTCGCTGTTCCATTTCATCTCGACGGCGCGCACCGAAACCGGCGCCGCCACGCTTGCGGGCTGGCTCCGGGAGCCGGCCGACCAGGCCACCATCGCCGCCCGACAGGACGCCGTTCGCGAGCTGCAGCCGAGGCTGGCTCTTCGTCATGACCTGGCTGTGGTGGGCGCCGAGGTCAAAGGCGCCCTGGACTCCCGCGCGCTCCGGGCTTGGCTGGAGGGCAACGGCGTGGGGCTCCCTGCCTGGCTCGGACCGGCGGCCGCCGCGTTGGCCGTGGCCAACGTCGGGACGACCGCCGCGGCGCTGGCAGGTTGGATTCCGGGCTACCTCGTGCTGCCCGGGTATGCGGTGTCGCTGGCCGTGACCTCGATCTTTCGAAGCCGGATTGGGCAGGCCATCCGGGATGTCGACCGGCCGGCCCGAGATCTCAAGTTGCTGGCGGCGCTCGTCATCCGAGTGACCCGCGAGTCGTTCCAAAGTCCGCAGTTGGCCCGGTTGTCGGATGCGCTGGCCGGTACCACGGCGGCGGCGCTCGAGATCCGCCGGTTGGAACGACTGGTGGATTTCGCGGATGCGCGCCGCAACCAGTTGTTCGCGCCGGTAGCGGCGCTGCTCCTCCTCGGCACCCAGGTGTCGGCCGGAGTGGAGCGATGGCGGGCCCGGATGGGCCGGACTGCCGCTGGCTGGCTCGACGCGATCGGCGAACTCGAGGCGTTGTCGTCGTTCGCCACGCAGGCCTTCGAACGTCCCGCCGACGCCTTTCCGGAGGTCGGACCGCCGGGGGCACCGCTCGTGGCCGAGGGGTTGGCCCACCCGCTCCTCCCGGCGGACCGGGCCATCGCCAATGATATGTCGTTAGGCAGCCCCTGCCGGCTCCTGATGGTGAGCGGCTCGAACATGTCGGGGAAGAGCACGCTCCTCAAGGCGCTGGGCACCAATCTGGTGCTTGCCTTTGCGGGCGCCCCCGTCCGGGCCCACCGGCTGGCGGTTGGACAGTGGTCGCTGGGCGCGTCGCTGGTGCTGCGGGAATCGTTGCTCGAGGGACGCTCGCGATTCTATGCCGAGGTGCTCCGCCTTCGCGACATCGTGGCCGTGGCCGATCGAGGCCGGCCGGTCTTCTTCCTGCTCGACGAACTGTTGAGCGGCACCAACTCGCACGACCGGGCCATCGGAGCGCGGGGGATCCTCGAGGGGCTGGTCGCCAAGGGCGCGATCGGCATCGTCACCACCCACGATCTGGCGCTGACCGAGATCGCCACCAGCCTCGGCGAGCGGGGTGACAATCGCCACCTCGAGGACACCCTGGTGAACGGCGAACTTCGCTTCGACTATCGCCTTCAAGCGGGGGTGGTCCGGCGAAGCAATGCGTTGGAGCTGATGAAGGCCGTCGGACTCGAGGTGCCGCGCGGGTAGGGGAGGGAGGGTGCCGATGGGGGTGGAGGGAAGTCCGCCCCCCACCGGCGCTATGGTCGGCTAGAAGCCGACGCGAAGTCCCAACGAAACGACCGGGTGGTACTTGAGGTACTTCCGGCTCTCGATTTCCGTCTGAATCTGCTGCACTTCCTGATCCACGTTCTGGTCGAACACGACCTTCGCCTGCCCGGTGAGGTTGCCGCCGCCGGTCAAGGACACCTGGGGAAATCCGGAGAACACCACCCCGAGATCGAACAGGACCGAAACGCGGCCGCGGCCCGAGAACCCGAGGCCGGCGTACGGGGCCGTGCGGCTCTCGTACTTGACCAGACCGGTGAGGGAGCCGACGTCGCTCGGCTGGTACGTCTGGCTGCCGATGGTGATCGGACCGGCCAGCCGGGCCTCGACGTCGCCCTCGTTCGAGTTCCAGAGCAGGCCGCCGGCCAGGTGGAAGCTGCCGCCGAACGGGTGAAGCTCGACGATGCCGGCGCCGCTCTGCAGCTTGGGCGTCAGGTCGTAGTCGATGCCTTCGATCGTGGCGCTCCGAGTGAACGTCAGGTAGTTGCCCCCGAGGCGGAGGCCCAGGTACCGGCTTGGCCGGAGCGACAGTTCGCCGCCGACGCCGAGCGTGCTGGCCCGGATTCCGATCCCGACCTGGCTCTCGGCCCGTCCCGCCAACCCGGCCAGCGCCACCAGGATCACTGCACTCCGTTTCATTGCGCCCACGGTTCCCCCGTCGTTTCTCGTGTTCTGGTGTCGGAATCTGCAGACCGGCCTGCTCCCGCGAGGGAGGTGCCGGACCCGCCCGACGGAGAACTCAGCAAGCCGGGGGCCACGGATAAGTGATGGAATGACAACGACCCCGCCCCTCCGGCCCGGCAGGGTCGGCCGGTGCGAGGCGGCAAGCCTTGCTCGTTGCGGCGAGTGTTACTCGGCCAGCTCGACGGGGGCGCCCAGGGATACGAGGACGGCGGTGATTGCCAGCAGGATGATGCCGATTCCGATCTCGACCGCCGCGGTCCGACCGATCGGCGCCGAGCGCCCGGCCCGGAGACGGGGAAGGACCACCCGCCAGTTGTACCCACCAACGGCGGCCACGACGACCAGTGTCGCGATCTTGATCAGGAGCGTTCGGCCGTAGTCTGTCGTCCAAAGGGCGTCCAGGCCGCCGAGATAACGCCAGCCGACCACCGACCCGGCCGCCATGGCCGCCAGCCCGCTGACCAGCGCGATCGGGGAGAAGGCCCCGATCAGGGCGGCGGGGGGCACGGGATTGGGGCCCGGCCGCCAGAGGGCGGCCACCGCGATGATGCCTAACGTGCCGAGCCAGATGGCGCCGGCGCCGAGGTGGATCACGGTGGCCGGGTAGCCGAGGGCGCCGGCGGCAGGGAGCCCCACGGCGTGCCCGACGAGGGGGCCCGCTAGCGCCAGCCCGACGGCGGCCGCCATGGTGAGCCATCGCCCAATCGGGTGGCCCGATCGGCCCACCAGACGCCAGCCGATCAGCGCGACCAACGTCGCCCCGGCCTGGGCCAGCCACCCTCGACCCCACGCACCGGCGAGCACCAGGCGAACCACCTCTCCGGTCAGGGCCTCCTCAGGCTCGATCATGCTTCGGCTTTGCCAGTACAGGCGCGCTCCCAGAGCCAACGCCAGCAGCACCGCCGCCACCCGAGCGGCCGCCGCGGCTCGAGCCGCCGACCCGCTGGCGTCTCCGCCGCCGGCCCGGATCGCCCGGGGCAGGACCCACCATCGAAAGACCGCCGCGCCGACGACCGCAAAGACGGCCAGATACCCGAGCCAGCGAGCCGCCGCATACCACACGGTGGGTGCATCCCAGGTCATTGGGTTGTCGCGAGGTCCTTCCGTCGCTCGGCGTTGGCCCACCGGAAGAACACCACGGCGATCCCAATCCAGACCACGGGGTCGCCGACGATCTTCATGAGCAGGCCCGCGACCTGGTGATCGTACTGGGGGGTGTAGCCGTCACTGACCCGGGGGGCCAGCTCGTAGAGCCGATAAAGGGGGAAGTCCGCAAAGACGAGGAACGCCGCCGGGAAGATGGCGGGTATCGTCTGGACGAACAGATAGGCCATCGTCAGCGGGGGGCTCAGTCGCCGAAGCGGGGCCGGCGCCACCGCCGGCCACCAGAGCATCAGGCCGCCGGCCAGCCAGAGCAGGTCGATGACGAAGGAGCCGAACTGCGAGACCATCAGGCCGTCGACCACCTCCGGCACGTGGGTGCCGAGCATGATCACGTTGTAGCCGAGGAAAGCCGGCACCGGTCCGGCCATGCCGCGGAGGCTCCGGGCCACGGCCCCGGTGCTGCGCCCCGCCCGGTCCCGGAGGCCCAGCAGCAGGAGCGGGGGCGCGGCGAGCGCGATCAGAATGAACTGCCCCGCGTGGGCGCTCGCCAGGTAACCGCCGAGGGCGCCTAACGGCCAGTCAAGGGCCAGCCAGAGGATCACCAGGCCGGCGCCGAACCACCGGGCTCCCGGGCCCCCGGTCGTTCGGCCGAAGCGCCAGTAGAGGAGGGCCAGCCCGGCTAGAAAGAGCCAGACCCCCGGATAGGCCCGCCACGCCCAGCTCCAGGGTTGCCCCGTTGCCGCGCACCACCAGGTCATTGGCCGCCCCAGCGCGCCAGGAGCTTTGGCAGGTCAGCGGCCCATTCCGCCTGCCGGGTGCCGGCCGGGTAGACGACGTGACTCGAATCGTCGGGCGAATAGACCAGCACCTGGGCGGCGTGAAACACGTTGTAGTTGTCCGTTCCCTTGTCGCGAAATGCCACCGTGATGCCGGCGGCGCGCTGCGCCGCCTCGAGCTCGGCCGCCGAGCCGGTGAGGCCGATGATCTCCCGGTCGAATTGCTGCAGCCAGGGGCCCAGCCGTTCGGGCGTGTCGCGATCCGGGTCGGTGGTCACGAACACGACGTCGAGCTGACTCCGCTCCGTCGAGGTGAGGCGGCCGGTGACGGCGCTGACGTTGGCCATCGTGGCCGGGCAGACATCGGGACAGTTGGTGTAACCGAAGAACAGCAGCGTCAGCCGGCCCGCGGTCCGGGCCTGAAAGTCGAACGGGTCGCCGGCCAGCGTGCGCAGCGAAAAAGACGGCCGGGCGGTGGCCTCCGGCAATTCGAAACCGGACAGCTTGCCGGCCAGTTGGGGGCCACCTTTCCCCTGACACGCGGTCAGCGCCGCGATCACGGTCAGCGAGAGCCGAATCATGAGGAGAACGATAACCGGGAGCGGCGCTCGAGTCGTCCGGCTACCCACCATCCAGCGGCCGTTCCGAACACCCCCGCGCCAGCGACGTCGCTCAGGAAGTGGGCCCCGGCAAAGACCCGGGTCAAGCCGCAGCCGATGGCCAGGCCAAAGAGAATCGGGGCGGCGCGTCGAAACCGGGTGGCGAGCGCGGCCGCGCCCGAAAAGGCCACCATGGCATGGCTGCTCGGAAACCCGAGGCGGCGGGTGCTCCAGGGATCGACGGCAAACTCCCGGAACACGTATCCGGCCAGCGTCGGGTCGGGTCGCTCTCGGCGGACCAGCAGCTTGAGAGCCTCGGCGCCCAGGCCGCCCAGGGCCACCGCGCCGATCACGGCGACGGCGGTGGTCCGGAGCGCCGCGGCGGCATCGGGCGGTCGTCCACGGGCCTCGAGCCAGAGCACCGCAGAGACCACGAGCCAAGTCGGCGCAAAACCCATGACCCGCAATAGGCGGCCCCAGTCCCG
>CADEGB010000048.1:0-7500 GCA_902826755.1 uncultured Gemmatimonadota bacterium | reverse complement strand
CGGTCGTTGGCCGAGGGAATCGCCAGCGCCGTCACCCCCCAGCGGTCCAGCGCATGGGTCGCCGCGAGGATCGCGGCCCCGGCGAGCAGCCAGAACATGGCTCGGCGCCGGTCGCCGGTCATCCGCCGCCGAGCCCGGTCGCAGCGGCCGCGAGGGCGCGGTCCAACGTGGCCGAGTCGGTGGGCCCCCCGCCGCCTTGGACCACTCGGCCTCCGCCCCCCTTGCCGCCGCCGATGACCGCCAACGCCCGGTCGAGCGCGGCTTTGAGGTCGAGGCCTAGATCCTCCGACCGGGAAAACACGAACTGGGTCCGCTCGCCTCCCGTGGCCAACAAGGCGACGACGCCGGGTCCCGCGGTCAGTCGCAGTGCCAGCCCCCGCACCTCCTCGACTGGCCGTCCCTCCCAGGCCCGCAGCACTCGAGCGGGGCTACCCGCGGCCTCCTGACGGAGAGCGGTTGCCTCCCGGTCGAGCGCCTCTTCGCGCAGTCTACCCAAGTCGCGACGCGTTGCCTGCAGGTCGGCCTGGAGCCGCGCCACCGCGTCCGGCAGCTCCGGTACCGCGCAACTCAGGTTGGCCGAAAGGGTCGCGACGATTCGTTGCTTCTCGGCGTAGTCCCGTCGGGCCCGATCGCCGCAGAGGAAGGAGATCCGGGTGCCGCGCTTGAGCCGCTCGGTACGAAGCCAGTGGATCAGGCCCACTTCACCGGTGCGGGCGACATGGGTGCCCCCACAGGCTGACACGTCGAAGTCGCCGATCGCGACGATCCGGAGCGCCCCGTCGACCTCGGGGGTTTTCCGGAGGGAGATCGAGGCCAATTCGGCTGCGGAGGGAAACCAGGCCCGGATCGCGAGGTCGGCGGCCACGGCCGCGTTGGCCTCCTGAAACGCGGCCGCGCGGGTGCCGTCGTCGACGTTGCCGTGATCGAGATCGATGGAGACGTAGTCGACGCCGAGATGGAATCCGATGGTGGCGGCACCGGCGGCGCGGATGAACGCCTGGGACAGCACGTGCTGGCCGGTGTGCTGCTGCATGTGATCCAGCCGACGGGGCCAGTCGATCAGACCATCGACCTCGGTGAGGTGGTCTGCCAAGGGAGCGTCGAGGACGTGGACGATCGCGCCGTCCGGCTCGCGGACCAGCACATCGACCACGCGCCGATCGGCCAGCGTACCCGTGTCGTGGGGCTGACCGCCGGACGAGGGATAGAAGAATGTCTCGGCGAGGACCACCGCCGGGCGACCGTCAGCGACCGTCCGTTCGCGGATCGACGTCCGGAAGGTCGTGGTATAGGAGTCGAGGTAGTACCGGCGGGAACCTTCGATTGGCTGCACGACGACGGGCCGAGGTGTTTGGGGGGCGGGTACCGCCCCGTGACCGATCGAGATGCGCCCGGAGGGACTCGAACCCCCAACCCTCAGATCCGAAGTCTGATGCTCTATCCAATTGAGCTACGGACGCGCGAATGCCGTAATCTCCACGGCGAACAGGCGATAGTCAAACGGAACCCGGCCCCCCCGGCTGGTGCCGGTTCGGCGAGGGGACTAAGATCGGTCCACCATGGAACCGGCCTCGTTTCCCCAGCTCCCGTGTTTCCCCTGTCCCCACCGGGCCGCCTGCTGCGCCTACGGTGCCACCGTGTCGGAGGAAGAAGCGGCCGCCATCATCGCCGATCACGGCGATGGCAAGGTCTACCGAACCCGATGGGGTGAGTGGCGGACCCGGATCAAGGCCGGCCGATGCGTGTTCTTCGTCGACGGGGGCTGCGCCATTCATGCTCGGAGCTACTATCCCGCGGTATGCCGGGGGTTTCCGTGGCGTGACGCCGAAACGGGCGGGCCCTACGAATACGATCGGACGATTTGTCCCGAGTTCGTCCTCCGGCCGGAGTTGACGAAGGTCTATCCATTCGAACCCCCGCGGCGGAAGTCCTGATCAATCGGGGACGTCGCTCGGAGTCTGCTTCCGCCTGACGAAGACGAATCCGAATGCGAGCGCCGCGCCGCCGATCAGGAACCACTGGATCGCGTAGGAGAGGTGCGGGCCACCGTCGAGCGGTGGCGGCTCGATCCTGATCGGCAGGACCCGCCCCTTGATGGTGTGATCGGTGGTCCGGGTCGAGTCGGCGGTGACGATCACGTAATACGGTGCCACGGGGTAGGGCAGTCGGCCCCGCATCGCGGTCAGGTCGAGCCGATGCCACGTTTCGCCGAGGCTCGTGGCCAGCGGGGCGCCGTCGCGTTCGTCCGGCATCGCCAAGGCCACGCCGTCGTAGGCGGCCGAGTCCGGTTCCCGATAGCGTTCCGGGCTTCCAAGGCGGCCTGCGTCCGGGCTAGGCACGAAGCCGCGGTGCACCAGCACCGCGGTGTCCCGGCCGGAAATCCGCATCGGCGTCACGACTTGAATGCCCGGAGTCCCGCGCAACAGACGCCCCCGAATTACGAACTCCCGCTCGAAATCGGGCGAGCCCTGGATTCGAACCGACCGATACCCCACCGGTCCGTCCAGCGATCCCAGCGTCAGGTCCACCCGTTCGAGATCCCGTTGGGCCAGCGCCAGCCGGTTACGTTCCCGTCGGTCGAGCAGCCGCCCGAGCTGCCAGATCCCGAGGCTGCCACACACGAGGCCGGCCAGGACGGTCACCAGGAACAGCAGTGTTCGTCCCGAGGACACTTTGGTGTCACCAAAAGAGGACATTCCGGGGCCGGTGTGGGTCGGTCAGGGATCTCGAGGCATTGGGTAACCCATTTCTTCGCAAGAAGATAACCGATCAGGTCCAATTTCGGCCCGCGCCTTGCTCTTCTCGTCCCCGTCAACGAAATGGATCCGACCATGCGCTACCACGTCGCGGTTACCAGTCTGAGTCTCCTGCTCGTCAGCCTCTCGGTTCAGTCGGCCGAAGCCCAGCGGCGCCGGGGGCTGGTCGACATCACGCCGAGCAGTGATCGTCGCGGGCTCTGGATGAACATCGGGGTCGGGGCCGGCACCGAATCCAGCAAGTTCGAAGGAGAGAGCAGCTACACGGAGGGCCTGACCAAGCCGGCTGGTTCCTTCCGAATCGGTGGAACCGTCAGCCCGAACTTCCGCCTCGGGGCCGAGATCACCGGTTGGGCCGATCGCCACTACGACAGCGGCCTCCAGGACAACGTGACGAGTTACGTTGGCGGGCTGTTCCTGATCGGCCAGTTCTACCCGTCGCGGAAGGCCGGCTTCTTCGCCAAGGGCGGCCTCGGCGTCACCCGCGTCGGTGAGGACATCTATGGCCCTGGCGACCTCCACGAAGACGGGTTCGGGTGGACCGCGGGTCTCGGCTACGAGGTGCGGTTGAACCGCTCGCTCTTTCTGACCCCAACCGTGGACGTTCTGCAGCACCGGTCGCAGGTGCGGGATGGCGCGGGTGTGTTGCAGCCGGCGCTGTACGATCGGCTCGTCACCTTCGGCGTGGCCCTGACGATTCAGCCGGGCCGATGACCACCGGGGTGCGGCGGTAGGGCGGGAGTCATCACAACAACCACGCGTCTCCGACAAGACCTGGGCTTCCGTCCGACCGTCGCACCCCCTATTTCTCCACAATCGGGCACCGAGGCCGCTCTCCCGAGCGGCCTCTTGCGCTGGTGGATCCAACCGAACGGCGGGAGCAATCGCATGCGGTCACGACGTCCCTTGAGCATCCTTCTCGGTGTCTCCCTCTGCTTCCTCGCCACCTCGGCCGTGGCGCAGTACCGGAGCCGCGACCGGGGGCCACGAGAGCGGTTTCCGCAGCTGGATGTGCTGGGCGGGATCAGTCGCTACGACATCGATCGGAGTGACACCGGGCCCGCCGCGGCCCTCCGGTTGGCGCTCCCGTCGGGTCGGTTTTTTGTCTTCGAACCGGGGGTCGGCTTCCTTCGGTTCGAAAATCGGTTTGGCGAGGGGATTTCGTATGTGATGCCGGAACTCAGCGTTCAAATCGAGCCGATCAAGGGTCCGGTTCGGCCGTACTTCGGGGTCGGGGCGGGGCTCACCGAGTTCCTGAGCGGCCGCGGTACCAACTACGCCACCATGCATGCGGCTGCCGGCGTGAGGGCCTCAATCGGGCCCCGCTTCGGCCTTCGGGGAGACGCGCGGGCCCGAACGATCGACCCGTTCCGGCAATCCTCGTTCGATCTGATGTTCGGCGTCTCGTGGCGCCTCGGAACGCGCGACTAGAAGACCCGCAGCTCGAGGCGAAGCAGCCGGCCTGGCTGGGGGAGCCCGCACTGGTCGTACAGCGCGCGGTTCCCGATGTTGTCGACCGCCACCCGGGCTTGCAGGTTGGTCAGCAGGCCTGTTGATCGCAGTCCGAACGTCCGGCTCAACTCGGCGTTTACGATGGCGCCCCCGGCGAGGTTGGTGTCGAGGCCGGTGCCGGGGTGAATGCAGGACTGGGTCCCGGTGTACACCACGTCACCCCCGCCCACCAGGCCCCAGGCCAACGTGGCGCGCGCCCGCACCGATCCGAACAGTTCCGGGAGATTCTCCGGCCGATTCGTCACCGCGGCCACCGGGTCCGTCAGGTCGACGGACTGGGCGGTCAGGTCCGCCGATACGGTGACCGGGCCGAGTGGTCCGGTGGCAAGGAGTTCGACCCCGCGGCTCAGGAGCCGGTTGCGGTTGACCCGCATGAACCGGCGATCCGGCAGGGTAATCCGAACGACGGCGTCGTTGACCTGATGACGGAACGCGACCGCCTGGACCTCGCCCCGCCCGATTCGGCGAGTGACGCCGGCCTCGAGCGCCACCAGATTTTCCGGCGTGAGGTCGGGGTTCGGGGCAAAGCGATTGAGGGCCCCGGAGTACAGTTCCCGGAGGGCGGGGAAGCGGCCTCGGCGGCTGATCCCGCCATGGACCTGCGTTTCGCCGCTGCCCAAACCCATGGTGAACCCGACCCGACCGCCCCATTCGTTGACGGTGCCGAGCGCCTCACGCCCCCCTGACTCGGGGGTCTTGCCGATGTCGTAGGCGCCACCGACACTGACCCGGAAGCTGTTGATGCCGGCCCCGTTCTCGATCAGCCGCCAGGTCGTCTCGAATCCGGAACTCATCAGGCGTTGGCGGTACCGGGCGGAGCCCGCCGGGAGATACTCGTCATGCCGAATTTCGGAGAAGGTAAACGCGGCCCGGAGATCGCCTCGGGCACCGAGGGTGTGATCCGCCAGGATCCGGGTGGTCAGCGCGAGATCCTTCCCATCCTCGAAGGCGGCGAGTTCCGTGTAGGCGCGGGAGGTGTAGCTGTCGATGTCGGTCCGCCCGACGTCAACCCCGACGCTTGCTTCAATGTCGCCCACGCCGCCAAAGAAGGCCTTCCGATGCCCGGTGCCGGCTGACACGATCCCGATCGATCGGTTGACATGGGGATAGCGCCAGAAACGCGCCTGGTCGACGCCGAGTTCGGCCGCGATCCCGCGGCGCGCGGCAAACGAAGAGGCGGTGGCCGAGAACCAAGCGCCCCCGTGTGCCTGAAACCGAATGCTCCCGAAGCCGCTGGCCGCGCGAGAGTCGGTGTTGAGGCGGAGGTCGTCGTCCGGTGTCGTCGGTTCGACGATGCCGCTGGCCAGCGGCTGACCGGGCGAATCCGAGAAACCCATCCCGGCGCGCACCAGCCATCGACCGCCGGACGAGGCGAACGGGGCCGAGATCGCGCCGGAACTGGCAAAGCTCCCATGGCGGTCGATGCCGCTCGCCACCAGCAACGAGGTTCGAGTCGGTTGACGGAGGGAATGTCCGACCGTGATCTCGACGATCCCGCCCAGCACGTTCGGACCGTAGAGCATCGACGAAAGCCCGCGGGTAAACTCGATCCGCTCCGGCGCGCCGGCCGGGATGATCGAGACGTCCGCCCGAGCATCCCAGGCGAGCGTGATCGGGATCCCGTCGACCAGGATCGCTACCTGTCGAGACTCGGAGCCGCGGGCGGAGATCTCTCCTTCGCCGCGCGAGTTGCGCCGGACGTGGAGGAGCGGCAGCTCGCGGAGGACCAGCTCGAGCGAGGGCGCCGGGGGAATGGCCAGGGAATCGAGTTCGAGGCGTAACGCGCTGGCGCCGCCCACGGTGGTGATCGGTTTGACCGAGCGGACGACGATCTCGGGCAGCCGGCTGGCGGTGGAGTCCCGGGCTGAATCGCGGACCTGGGCGGCGACCGCGGGAGGGGTCATAAGGGCCAGGCCTGCCAGGAACAGGGGCGCCCCGCCGGTCCGCTGGCGGCTGTGGAAACGTGTCATCGACGAACCCGAGCCAGGGGAATCTCCAAAAAGTAGTTCGCCTCCGGCGGGCGTGATACCCCCTCCGAGGGCGGCCGGGCCGCAAGTCGGAAGTTGACCGGTAAGTGCAATCGGGGTATACTGTTGCCCGCGCCCTGGTGGTGAAATTGGTAGACACGCTATCTTGAGGGGGTAGTGCCGAAAGGCATCGCGGTTCGAGTCCGCGCCAGGGCATTGCGGAGACGAGAGTGCGGTTCCTCTCGTCTCGTCGTTTTTCGGGATTCGCCAGCGTAGCTCAGAGGTAGAGCACTCGATTCGTAATCGAGCGGTCGTGGGTTCAATTCCCACCGCTGGCTTGAACGCCAAAGGGGCACCGGCCGGCCGGTGCCCCTTCGTCGTTACCGCCCCCCAGCTGGACCGTTCATGCCTTGTCGTAGACTGCCTTTCGGGTCCGTTCGCCCTGCGGGGTGACGGCCGTGGTTACCACCGTCATCTGCTTGCCGTCCGCGCTCATCGATCGAACTTCCTTCGACTTGATCGTCATTTCGCCCATCGGGGTGGTCACGGTGTTCTCCCCCTCGGTGACGATCGTGTTGTCGGCCCAGGTCGACTTGGTGGTCATCTCGGCGTCGCGCATGCCGGGGTTCTTGCTTTCCCGGCCGTCGAGGTAGTAGGTGGTCACCCGGGTCCGGTCCCCCATCTTGGATTCGATGACGATCTTGCTGTCCGACTGGGTGATGAACACTTCGGTGGCCCGCATGCCGGCGCCGCCACCCGGGCCGCGCTGGCCACCGCCTCCGCCGCCCCCTCCGGGAGGGCCGACCGGGTCGCTGGCGTCGGCGTTCAGCTTCCAGTTGCCCGAGAAGTCGGGCTTCTGGGCAACGAGTGGGGTGGCAAGGAGCGCCAGAGCGGCGGCGAGGGCCAGGGACGGTTTCATGGATCCACCAGTTGGGTGTCGAGGATGAGGATGGTACGGGGATCGACCCCCGCTCGTTGAGGGCCTAGGCCGAAATCGTCAATTGGTCGGCCGTTTCGTCGTAGGCTCCGGTGTAGCGGGAGAGGGATCCGGTGGCATGGCCCCCGACGTTGTTTCCACCGGCGTCGAATAGCGCCCCATGGTTGGGGCACCGGAATCCGTTCCCACCGAGCCCGATGGTGGTACCCTGGTGGGGGCAGATGCGGGAGAAGACCAGGAATTCATTGGGGCCTGAGCGAACGGCCGCCATGGGCGTCGGGGCGCCGGTGAGGAGGGCAACCCCGCCGACGGTCGCCAGGGTCGGGGG
>CADEGB010000047.1 GCA_902826755.1 uncultured Gemmatimonadota bacterium | reverse complement strand
TGACCGGCTCGTGACCGAGTTCGGTCAGCCGGGCGACGAGATCGGTTGGCCGCTCCGTGACGACGGGCAAGCGGCCGAGATACACGGCCCCGCTCTCGCCGTCGAGAGTAATGAGATCGCCCTCGCGGACCTCGACGCCGCCGATCCGGCAACGGCCCGCTACTTCGTCGATTTCGAGCGCATCGCATCCGACCAAACAGGTTCGGTCGAGTTGGCGGGCCACGACCGCCGCGTGGGAGGTTCGGCTTCCGACCCGGGTCAGGATGCCGGCCGCGGCCGCCATCCCGGCGAGGTCGTCGGTCGATGTGTCGGGCCGGACGAGGATCGCCCGAATGCCCGCCGCCGCCCGGGCGATCGCGGCCCCGGCGCTCAGCGCGATCGGTCCGCTCGCGACCCCAGGTCCAGCCGGGATCGCCGTCGCAATCGGTTGTTCATCCCCAGCGGCGAGCCGGGTTCGGGAGATCGCGGCCAGGTCGCGATGGGCCAGTCGTTCGAGCGCGGTCCGTCTGTCGATGATGCCTTCGGTCGTCAGATCGACGGCAATGCGGACGGCCGCCCACGCAGTCCGCTTGGCGGCCCGGGTCTGAAGGAGCCAGAGCCGGCCCGCCTCGACGGTGAACTCGAAGTCCTGGGCATCGCCGAATTCGCGTTCGAGGCGGGCTGCGATGTCGGTCAGTTCGCCGAGCAGGCCCGGCGCCGTCACTCCGAGTTCCGCGACGCCGAACGCGGTGCGGCGGCCTGACACGACCTCCTCGCCCTGCGCGTCGGCCAGGTAATCGAGATAGAGCTCGGGGTCGCCCGTGGCTGGGTTCCTGCTGAAGGCCACACCCGACCCCGAATCCGCACCCCGATTCCCGAAGACCATGGCCTGGACGATGACGGCGGTACCCCCCGCGTCATCGAGGCCATGGAGGCGCCGATAGGCGACCGCCCGGGGCGCCCGCCACGAACGAAAAACCGACTCGACGGCCAGCACCAGCTGATCCATTGGATCGTCGGGGAACTCGGCCCCGGTGGCGTCGCGATACCAACCCTGGAACGCCGCGGCGAGGTCGTCGCATCCCCTGGTATCGAGCTCGGCTTCGTGACGGGCGCCGTGTCGCGCCATCACCGCCGCGGCAATCCGATCGAACTCGGCGGCGGGCAACCCGGCGACCGTTTCGCCGAAGCTTCGCACCAGCCGGGCCTGACAGTCGGCGAAGAGTCGCGGATAGCCGGTGGTCCGAATCAGGCCGGATCGGGTGGCCGGGCAGAGCCCCACGTTGAGGACGGTTTCGAGCATGCCGGGCATCGACACGGCCGCGCCCGAACGCACCGACACGAGCAGCGGCCGGCGATCACCGCCAAACGTCGTGCCCGTGGTTTCCTCGAGACCTCGGATCTCGGCACGGAGCAATTCGACCAGATCCGGGGGGAGCCCGCCTCGCTCGAAGTACTGCCGCGAAAACCCGGTGCCGAGGACGAAACCGGGCGGCACCGGAAAGCCGGCGGCCGCCATCCGGACGAGGTGCCACGCCTTGTTGCCCGCGGCGTCCACCGTGGTGGCCGCGTTGGCGCCCCCGGGCCAGCCGACCCCGAATCGAGTGATGCCGTCCATCCGACTCATCCGGCCGCCTCCTCGAGCACCCGGTTGCGGAGCGCGAGCGAGGCATGCATCAGGCCGTCGGTGGCCTTCTCGATGCTCCGGGCAACCTCGAGGGCAACGTGGAGCAGCCGGGGCTCGACGGCCGACGCCAGCAACGCGGCCCGAACCCGGCGCAGGGCCTCGTCGCCCCGGTGCTCGGCGGCGAGAACGCCATCCACCGCCTCGGAGAAGTCGGCCCATTCGAGGCGCCCCCGGCCCCGATAGAGCAGCCGGGCATTCTCGAGGGCTTTCCGGTACTCGCGTGCGCCGGTCGCGGCCACGTCGGCCAGGGCCACCAGGGCGGCCCCGTGCGCGGGCTCGAGCGCGCTCGAGTCGTTCAAGGTGAGGAGAAAGGCGGCCTCCTCGAGCGCGTCGATGGCGTCGTCGGCGGTGGCCAGCAGGGCAACCAGGGCGTCCCCGCCCGGCCACCGGCGCGCCGTGGCCCGGGCCTGGTTGAGGAGCTGATCGGCTTCGTGTTCCCAACGAGCCGCCCGTTCCGCTGCCCGGCCGATCTCGGTTCGCTGACCGCGGGCCGCCCGGGGCATCGCGTCGCGCACCGCCGCGGCCACTTCGACGATCAGCGTCCCGTGCTCGACGGCCAGACCGAGCATCGATTCCTTGGATACCTGGAGGTGAATCTCGAGTTCGGAGCGGATTTCGTCGCGAACCAGGAAGTCGGATCGACCCCGGCGATGCCCGGTCGAGCAGGTCGTCAGCACGAATCGGAGGAACTCGACGGCGCGGTCGAGACCGAGGATCTCGTGGAGGTCCTCGCCGAGCCGGATGGGAAGGCGGCTGGCTTCGAGCGCCTCGAACACCAGCCGCTCGCCTCCCATCACCAGCCACGGGAGGTGACCGACCTCGTGTTCGGCCGCCCAGTCCAGGAGCCGAATGGCCTCCTGTTTCGGGACGAAGCGCCGAAGCCGCTTGCGGGCCCGATTCCAGTGGATGAGGAACACGACCCGGGAGCCGACGTGCTCGAGGCACGTCCGGAGTCCGTCCGAATCCGACGGTCGCGCCACCCCGATCGCCAGCCGGTAGCCGGGATGCTCGCGGGCCGAGGCCAGTTTCCCATCCCGCCCTTCCTGCCACTCGAACCCGGCAGGCTCGAGCATCCGCTGGAAGAAGGCGAGCCGACGGGGATGAAGGTCCGAGTAGGTCACCGTGACGGCACCGTCCGCGACCGCCACCATGAGCAGGTGTACGTCGTTGGTGCCGATGTCGTTCTGAATGATGAGCCGGGAACCCGCCTGCGTGGCGGTGGTGCCGAGCCCGGGATGATCGAGCTTGAGTGAAGCGGTGCGATTGAGCCCCCGCATGAACGCCTCGACCAGCGGTCGATTGACGTCCTCGAGGGCAAACACGTGAGCGCCGTCGATCGTGCCGCTGGCGGTGGCGACCTGCAATTCGTTGAGCGCCCGATGGAGATCGAGCACGAGGAGATGGACACTGTCGCCCTGAACCCGGACTCCGGAGGCGAGCCGGCCGAGGTCGGCGCGATCGACTCGGTCGGTGAGCGAGCGGAGCCAGCCGCCGAGTTCGTCGCGTCGA
Source organism: uncultured Gemmatimonadota bacterium (assembly GCA_902826755.1). Classification (GTDB taxonomy): domain Bacteria; phylum Gemmatimonadota; class Gemmatimonadetes; order Gemmatimonadales; family GWC2-71-9; genus SHZU01. Next base: position 14,163 of record CADEGB010000047.1, on the reverse strand, counting down.
CCCTGCAGGGCCGGCAGGTCGGGGCGCCCGTGCCGATTCAGCTCGAGCGGCGCCAGCATCCGGTCGAGACAGGCCGTCAGCCGCTCGACGATCCGCGGCATGGCGTCGAGCCGCAGCCGATGCTCTTCATCGAGCCACGCGCCGTCGACGGACAGATCGAACTCGGGCTCGTCGACTCCGGCGATCTCCCGCTCGCGCCGAAGCGACGACGACACCGCGTCGGGGTGCTCGGCGTGATGGGCCGCTGCCTGCACCAGGGTCAGGAGGTACTTCGCGGCGTCGTTGGCCTCGAGGGCGTCTCCAAGAAGAGCGGGAAGCTGGAGGGCCGTGACGCCGAGCTCCCGCACCATCGACACCTTGGTCATCACCGGATCGCCCGTCGCCATCGGTCGAGATCCTCCTCATGAACGCGGCTTCATCGGCCGGCCCGTTCGGGGCCACTCGGAGTGTCGCTCGAAAACCAGGGGATTGGTATGCGGGCAGGTAACAGTTTGGCGACTGGACAGTGAATCAAGGCTGAAAGCGTTCGATGTTGCCCCTTTCGATGAAGATCCGCTCTTCCGGCGTCAGCTCGAGCAGGTCGAGGCGCGCCACCGCCGATTCGGCGATCCGGAGCGGCAGCCCGGTCCCGAAGCAGAATCGCCGGGCACCGATGGCCGCCACCAGGTGGGCCAAATCGTCGATCGGCGGTCCCCAGACGCAGCTCACGTCCCAGAGGATCCGGTCGGCTTCCTCCGGCGTCGCGCCGAAGACCACTTGTTCGATGCAATCGCGGTCGGCGTGGGTGATGACGAGTCGGACCGTCGGATCCGAACGGATCAGGGCGCGGAGGTGGGCTGGCGACAGCTCGGAGGACCCGTCGTGAGGATGTCGCTGGCGACCGTCCTCGAGCTTGACGGCCATCATGACCGGTAGACCGAGCTGCCCGGCGCGACGCAGCACGGCCACCACGGCGGGGTCGGTCGGGCTGATCCCGTAGAACAGGGGATCGACCCGAATCGCGGGAACGGCCCGTGCCTTGGCCTCGATCAGGACGGTCTCCCAATCGGCCAATCCGGGATGGACAGCCGGCACCGCCTCGAGCGGCTCGTGCTGCTCGGCGATCCGATAGAGTTCCGCGTTCCCCTCGGTCGGGTTGCGCCAGAACACCGCGGCGAGATTCGAGACCCAGGCCCGTTCGATTCCGTTGCGGCGCATTTCGACTTCGAGGAACTCGGCCGATCCACCGGCAATTCGCCGATACGGGTAGGAACCGATCCAGGCGTTGACGTCGATTCGCCTGGCGCCCGAGCGGCTCGTCGATCCAGGGGTCATTCGAACACTCCTCGGGGGAAGATCCCGGCCGCGTTGCGCCAGCGGACCCGATCGAGATCGGGCTCGCCGAGGATCCGCTCGAGGTAGCGCAGCTTGCCCCAGCCGGTGCAGAGCGTCAGGTCGGCACCCCACAGCAGCCGATCCACCCCAACCGCGGCGAGCGCCGCCTCGAGCATCCCGGCATCGACGCCGCTGCCGGAGAGGTCGACAAAGACGTTCGGGAGGTCCCGGATGGCGGGAAGGGTGTGGAGCCAGTCTCCACCGCCGCCGAGATGTGCGAGGAGGAAAGGGACTTCCCGGTGACGGCGGGCCAGCCGGCCGAGTTCGACCGCGTCGGACGCTTCCTGGCCGGGCCAATCCCGCCGGCGATGCTGCCAGATATGGTGGAGAATCGGAACGCCGTGCCGGCGCGCGAGCTCGGCGATCGGATCGAGAAGCGGATCGTCGGCCCGACGACTGGCGGCCAGCTTGATGCCGATCATCCCCGCCGCCAGGCCGCGATCGATCTCGGCCTCGGCATGGGCGGTGAAGTTCGGGTTGACGCAGACGTAACCCTTGATCCGATCCGGATGCTGGGCCGCGAGTTGTCGCAACGCGTCGTTGCCGGCGGTCACGTCCGCGGGCGAGGGAAAGTACGTCGGCGAGGTCCGGCCCCAACTGCCGAGGATCGAGGCCACGTGCCAGCGAATGCCGATCCGGTCGCCGGCCGCGAGGCGGCTCGCGTTCCGCTCGGCCCAGTCGGGCCGGGCGCTTGCCGGATGGTAGAAGTGGGCGTGGACGTCGATCAGCATCGGGCCGCTTCGGTGAGGGCCTCTTCGACGACACCGAGGGCAAAGTCGACTTCGCCGTCGCCGTGGGCCAGGGATACGAAATTGTAGGCCGTCCGCTTGAAGAGCAGACCGCGCCGGGCGGCGGCCGCCGCCACCCGACCGCCGACCGCGTCATCGCGGAACCGGAGGTAACACATCTCGGGCAGGCCCGGCGCCGCGCTTACCAGATCGGGAAATTCCCCCGCGAGCCGCGCGAGCCCGCGATGGAGACGCCCTCCCACCCGCCCGAGGTGCGCCGGAACCCCCAGCGCGACGGTTTGGTCCACGGCCGCGCGAGCCGCGGCCAGCGCCACGAATTCGGTCGCGAGTGTCGAGGAGATCCAGGTTCGTCCCACCTGGTCGAGGAGCCGCCGGGCTCCCCCGACCGCGGCGAGTGGAAATCCGTTTCCGAGGGCTTTGCCGAGGACGACCAGGTCGGGGACGACGCCCCACCGCTCCACCGCCCCGCCCACCGCCAATCGGAACCCGGTTTTGACTTCGTCGAAGATGAGGGCCGCGCCAACCCGCTCGGTTTCGGCACGAAGGAGTTGGAGCCACTCGATCGTGGGAGCCCCGTCCACGACCGGCTCGATGACCACTGCTGCCAACTCATTGTCAGCCTCCCGGATGGCCGCCCGGGTCCGGGCGGCATCGTCGAACGGAATGGCGCGAAAATCGGCTTGGACCGCGGTTGGTACGCCGGGCCCCCCACTCGAGAGGTCGAGCCAGCCGTGGTAGCCGCACCCGAGGACCCGGCTCCGCCCGGTGGCCGCCCGCGCCAAACGCACCGCGGCGGCCACCGCCTCGGCGCCGGTCTTGAGGAACCGGATCGACTCGAGCCAGGGCAGCAGTTCCCGGAGCCGGCCAGCCAGCCGCTCCTCCTCCACCGGAGCGAGCGATCCGACCCCGCCTCGCTCCAGTGCTTCGCGGGCGGCCGCCATGACGGCGGGGTGGGCATAGCCTAACGATACCGCGCCGAGGGCCATGAGGAGATCGAGATACTCGCGCCCCTGATCGTCCCAGATCCGGGGCCCCGCGCTTCGGCGCATCCGGATCGGGAGGTCGGGGCCTGGATCCACCAGGCCGAACAGCGCCTCGGGCCGTTTGCTCCCGGTCGAGGTGAAGCCGGCCACCGTCATCCGATCAGCTCCAGGGCGCCCCAGCGGGCCGGATCGCGGCGGTCGCCGCGGAGGTAGACCCATCCGTTGCCCCCACCCCAAGCCAACTGGCCGGCGCGCCGCTGGCGCCCGGGCCGCATCTCGTTGACGCACAGATCGAAGCCGAGCCGAGTGGAGAGACCGACCTGCGCCAGTTCCGGACAGGGCAACGCCACGGTAATGGTGTAGCCGCCCTCGCCGACCGCGGACGCGCCCGTGATGGACGCCAGCTGGTCCGGGGAGCCGGGGATGGGACGGGCCAACACGCCGCCATCTCCGCTCGGGCGGATCAGGTAGGCCCGGACCGGACCCGCGTCGCCGAGGCGGTAGTAGACCTGGATCCCGTCGGAATGGATGTCGTCGGGTTCGTTGTCGAGGCCGAGCGGCGGCGCGTCGGCACCGCGAACGACGACTTCGGGTTTACTGACGTCGACCGCCAGGTAGAGATGCTCGGCGTCCCAGTTCACGAAGGCGGCCGCGGCGCAGGTCTCGGGGCCATCGTACGGCTCTTCGCTCCGGTAGTAATGGCCTTCGTCGGCCATCTCGAGCGGGGCACTGGTATCGAACCCGTCGACGGTGCCGTCGAGCGCGGGCGGCTCCTCGATCCGGACGGCCTGTCCTTCGACGACGATGGGCTTCTCGGCGATGAACGGCTTCCGGGCCGCCGGCGCCGGGAGGGCGCCGCCGAGCGTCACTTCACCGGCCGGCGCGGCAATCCGGACCGAGGCGGACGCGAGCCGGATGGTGGTGACAGCATCGGCCGACTCGGTCACCGTGATCCGCTCCGGTCCCGACAACACCGAGGTGACGGCCCCGCCGAGATCGAACACCGCCACCAGCCGGGCGGGGGTATCGCTTCGCACCAGATGGAACCGGCGTCGCGGTTGGCCCGGGCGGCCCGGGCCCTCGGCCCGCAACACCGTGCCGCCCACCAGGTGGAGTCGCACCGATCGTTCGCCCCTGACGGCACCCAGCACCGGATCGGCGCCGCCGTCCGGCGTGAAGATCTCGGCGCCGGCCACCTGATCGCCGGCGAGGTCGGTGGGCGACCAACGGCCGGCGGTTTCCATGGTGACCTCACCGTCGAGGTGCCAGGGCAGTTCGATCAGCGCGCCGGCGGGGGCGTCGACGATATCGACGAGCCAGGCCGGCCCCGAGATCACGGTCCGGCGAATTCCCTCCCATTCACCGACCACCCAGGCCCAGTCGCCCTGCTCGTCGAACGCCACCCCACGAGCGTCCCGTTCGACCTGCGATCGTCCGTCGAGTCGGGGCGCGTTGTGGGCCAGGGTCGAGCGATACCAGTGGAGATCGGGCGTGACGTAGGAGCCAGCGCCGGGATCGGCCAGCCAGTGGACTCCCTCCGAAAACACGGTGAGGTTGAGCCGATCGGGGTGGCCGTGTCCGGCGGCGGCGCGCCCGCACTCCAGGGACACATACCGGTTGCCCTGGCGGAGAATCGCGAGACCCCCGCCGGGAAGCCACTGACTGGCGGCCATCGGCGGCTCGATGTCGTCGGCCGCGGGGATCTCGCCCCGGCCCTGGAGCAACGCCCACCAGGACAGGTCGAACCGGGCGGTGCCCGCGCGGGCGGGTTCGCCGGCGTCGTGGAGATACGCGTCGTAGGTCGGGGCCAGCGCCAGCGGGCGCCGATAGAGCGCCTCGAGCCAGCCACTCAATTCGGCCGGGGCATCCTCGCCCAGACGGGCGAGTCCCACTTCCCAGCATTCGAGGTAGGCGGGCTGGGCCAGGGACACGCCGAAGCGGGCATCCTGGCGGGCCGGGAAGGTGCCGTCGGGCAAGGCGGTGGCCGCAGGGGCGAGAAGCGCCCTGCCTAACGCTGCGGCCAGACGGGCGTCGCCGGTCAGGTCGGCGCCGGCCGCCCGGGCCCAATCGAGGCCAATCAGGAGGCCGCGGATGGCAAAGAGGTGGTAGTTCTCGCCTTCGTGCCAGAGGCCGTCGTCGCCGAAGCCGTCGGTGAGATGGCCGAGGAGGCCGGTCCGGCCGCCGATGGCCGTCTGGGCCAGTTCGTCGTCGCCGAACCAGACGGCCACGGCGGTGAGCGCGGCCGCGTGCCAGGTCTGCCGGTTGCTGAGCCCCTCGTCGAACTCACCGATCAGGTTGGCGGCCTCGTCGGCAATGGCGTTGATGGCTTCGACGTCGGCGTCGGCCAGGAGGCCCCGTTCGCGGAGCAGGACGGCGGCCGCGAGGTAGTTCAGCAGCCAGATCGACTCGAGGTAGGTCGAGAAGAAGAGATGGGCCGGTCCGAGGACGTTGTCGCGGTTCGGAAGGTCGAAGTACCGCTGGTAATAGGCGGCGAGCAGGTCGCGGGCCCGGTTGGCGCAGCGGTCGTCGTCGGTCAGGGCGGCCACGGTGGCCAGGTGGGCGGCCCGTTCGGCGATCCAGAGATGCTGAGCCCGCGCCCAGTGGCGGTGGTGGCGGTGGTCCGACGCCACCGCGCCGCACGCCGGGCAGCGGTGTCGCTCCGGACTCCAGGGGTCGAAACCGAGCGAGGCCCGGCACTGGGGGCAGATGCCGCCGTCGGTGGACAGGAACGCCTTCACGTCGGGCACCACCGGCATCCGCTCGAGGACCGGCTCGGCGCGGGCGATCAGCCGGTCGAGATGTTCCTTGCGGACGCCGGTCTGGACCGCGTCCCGCAGGGCCGCGAGATCGTCGCCGGTCACCATACCTGGACTCCTTCCGCCGCCCAGCGGAGCGGCAGCACGGTGGCTCCCGCGGCCCGGGCGGCGCCCGCCGCGAGAGACGCCGGGCGGTCAAAGAGGAAAAACATCGTCCCACCGGCCCCGGCGCCGGCCGCCTTGCCGCCTAACGCTCCGGCCCGGACCATGGCCCTCTCGAGCGCCGCCATCTCCGGGGTCCGGATCCCGTCGTCGAGCCGCTGTTGGAGGCCCCAGTTCCGCGACAGCAGGGTGCCGACCGCGCCCAGATCGCCCGCCTCGAGCGCCGCCGCCATCGCGTCCGCCACGATCGCGAGTTCCTCGAGCGCGGCCGTCACGACGGGGTCCCGAAGCACGAACCGGGTCATCACCCGGGCAATGGTGTCGCCGGAGACCCGGGAGCGGCCGGTGTAGCAGACCAGCAGCTGCTCCGCGAGCCGATCGGGCAGCCCCGCCGGGACCTCGAGTGGACGCCGAGTTCCGTCGCCACCGACCCAACGGCTGGGCTCGCCGGCCCGCGGATGGGTGCCGAACTCGAGCGCGTTCCAGCCACCGAACGCGGCGCCGTACTGATCCTGCTTGCCCCCCGGCAGTCGGGCCTCCACCGCCTCGAGTTCCCAGGCGCGCTCGGCGATCTCGGCGCGGGCCGGCGTCCGCCCCACCGCCGCCTCGAAGGCCGCCACCAGAGCCACGTCCATGGCCCCCGAGCTGCCGAGTCCGGAGCCGGGCGGCGCCTCGGATCGGGTGGTGACCCGGCACGGCCCGGGATCGTACATCCGGATGGCGGCCTTGATCAGGTCGAGACGACCGTCCTTCTCCAATTCGGCCGCTTCCCGGGCCTCGACCACCTGCCCCAACTCCGTCGACTCGAGCCGATACCCGGTGCCCCCAAGTTCGAGCGTCACCGACGCGTGGAGGTCGATGGCCGCGTTGACCACCACGCCGCGCTCCTCGGAGGCGAAGGGGGCGACATCGGTCCACCCGCCCGCGAAGTCGAGCCGGACCGGCGCCCGGGCGTGGACGATCACCGCGCCTCCCACCGCGCCACGGTGGGCAGTTCACCCCGAAGGTCCATCCGGACCCCGCCGACCCGTCGGTTCATCCCCTGGACCCCACGGGCATGGTAGAGAAACGAAGCGGGCATCGAGTCGGCATAGTATCGGAAGAGGTCCGCGCCGGGGGCCGGCACCGGCAGGCCGGTGAGGTCGAGGAGCGACCGAAGGTAGCCCCCCTGGAGGTCGCCGGAAATCCCCATGATGGCGGCGTCGAAGTCGTGACCGGACCGGACCCGTTCGAGGAAGGTGGCCAGTTCGAGTTGCCGGATGGTGACGGTGACGTTGATGCGCGCGAGCTGCTGCTGAATCATCTGTTCCATGGCCGCCTCGCCGCTGCCCACGGTCACCAGTTCGAACCGGAGCGAATCGCCGAGCACCGCGCGGGCCCGGCCGGGAGCATAGACCCCCGGTCCCGACGTCCCGATTCCACTCGGCCCCGCCGGTCGCGGGCTCGCGGCCGGTTCGCCGAAGCCGAACAGGTACCCCGACACGATGGCCACCCGATCGATGGCGAGGCCCACGGCCCGGCGGGTCTCGAGGCGGTCGAACGGCGGGCGCCGGGCGTTGAAGACGATGGCGTAGCTGAAGAGCAGCGGATAGTCGACAACGGTCAGGGCCGAGTCGCGCCGGACGAAGTCGGCGTGGGCGGGCTGAATGCCGGCCACGTCGAGCTCACCCGCGGTAAGGGCCGCCAGCTTGGTCATCGGTTCGTCGACGACGGCAACGACCAGCCGGTCGAGACGGGGCCGCCCGCCGAGCGACGGCGGGAACGCGGGGTTAGCCTGGAAAACCCAGCGCCGGTTGGGTTCGTGACGGACGAACCGAAACGGCCCGTTCCCAACGGGCCGGTCGTTCCACGCGGCCTGGCGGATTTCGGTCGGCGGCACGTCGCCCAGCAGATGGGCTGGCAGGATCGCGAGATCGGTGAGGACGTCAGGCACCCGGCTTTGGGGAGCGGAGAACCGGATCACCGCCGTGGTGTCGTCCACGGCCACGGCCTCGCGGAAATCGGCCAAGTCGCGGCGACGGGGATAGCCGACGGCTGAGTCGGCCGCGAGACTCAGGGTAAACGCGACGTCTCGGGCGGTGGTGGGACGGCCATCGTGCCAGGTGACGCCCCGGTGGAGCCGGACCGTGAGTTCGGCGCTGTCCGGCGACCAACTCCACGACCGGGCGAGGTAGGGCTCGATCGCGAGGGTGCTGTCGTACCGGACCAGCGTGGTGAGCAGCACGTACCGCTGGACCTGGCGGGCCAACGGATGCGTGGTGATGACGGAATTCATGCTCTGGAGATCGGCCCCGGAGGCCACCACGACGGCAGCCGGCCGGCGGTCGCCCTGGCAGGACAGCAGTGCCGCGGCCAGCAACAGGGGATGGCAGCGCCAAGCCGCCCGAGCGGCGGATTCGATCCGGGAACTCACCCCTTCAATCTAGATTCCAGCATGCCGGCCCCGCTCCCCCCATTCCGCTTCGGCATGATCCGCGCACCGCTGGTGGTCTTCGGCGTGGTGACGCTCACCTTCGCCCTGCTCCATCTCGCTCCCGGCGATCCGGTGGGTCGGCTCCTCGGCCCCGAGGCCTCCGCGCTCGACGTGGCCCGGGTGCGGGGCGCGTTGGGCCTCGATCGGCCGCTCGGAGAGCAGTTCCTCCGCTGGTTGGTCCGGGCCGTCCGCGGCGATTTCGGCACCAGCATCGCTACCGGTCGCCCCGTGGCGCGGATGTTGTGGGAGGCATGGCCCGCCACCGTCATTCTGGTCGGGTTGTCGATCGGGCTGAGCCTGCTGCTCGGCATCGGGGTGGCGGCGGTCCAGGCCACCACCCGGCATCGGGCCGTGGACCGGGCCCTGTCAGGACTGAGTGTGCTCCTGGCGGCACTGCCGGGCTACTGGCTCGCGTTCGTTCTGGTGGTGGTGTTCACGTACGCGCTCCGGTGGCTTCCGGCGTTCGGGGCCGCGGGCCTCGACGCCGAACTGCTCGACCCGGGCGCCCGGCTGCTCGATCGGCTCGCTCACCTGGCCCTCCCGCTCGCCACGCTGACCCTGATCGGGATTGGCACCACGGCGCGATACACCCAGGGCACGCTCCGCCGAGTGGCGACCGAACCGTTCCTGACCCTGGCGCGGGCCAAGGGCGTCGGGGCGGGTCGGGTGCTGGTGCGCCACCACCTGCGCAACGGACTCATTCCGGTCGTCACGTTGCTCGGATTGTCGCTGCCCGCTCTGTTCTCCGGCGCCGTTTTCGTCGAGGGCGTGTTTGCTTGGCCGGGCGTCGGATCGGTGTTGATCCAGGCGGTCCAGGCCCGTGACTATCCGGTCGTGATGGCGGCGACCACGGTGAGCGCCCTGCTGGTAGTGATCGGCAGCGTCGCCGCCGAGGTGCTGCTGCATCGGGTCGACCCGAGGACCCGCGGGTGAGGCCGGCTGGTCGGATCGGGCTCTCGATCCTGGCGGCGCTCGCCCTGGGCGCGGTGGCGGCGCCATGGCTCGCGCCGGTGGGTCCCGCCGAAGCGGGCGACGTCGTCATGACCCGCTTCCTTCCACCGGGCACCACGGACGACGCCGGCATCTTCCATCTGTTCGGGACCGATCGGCTCGGCCGGGACGTCTGGAGCCGACTCCTGCACGGCGCCCGCGTTTCGCTGGTGGTGGCGGTGCTGGCCACCGTCGTTTCGGTCGGTGCCGGCATTCTGATCGGCGGACTGGCGGCGGTGCTGTCGGGGCGTGCCGCGCTGGTCCTGCTCGGCCTCACCGACTTCGCGCTCGCGTTGCCGCGGGTGGTGCTCCTCCTGCTGTTGGCGGCGTTGTGGGAGCCGAGCGCCGCGCTGGTGATCGTCACCCTGGGACTGACCGGCTGGATGCCGATCGCGCGGCTGACCTACGGCGAGTCGTTGGCCCAACTGGGGCGGCCGTACGTGGAGGGATCGCGGGCGCTGGGCGGAAACCGGATTCGGATATTCCTGCGGCACGTGCTCCCGAACGTCGCGCCTTCCCTGCTGGCCGCCACCACGCTCGGACTCGGTCACGCGATTACGCTCGAGGCCGGATTGTCGTTCCTGGGCCTCGGCGTCCAGCCCCCCACGCCGAGCTGGGGCACCCTGATCGCGTCTGGTCGAGAAACGGTCGTCAACGCGCCTTGGATTGGGCTGGTTCCGGGGGTGGCACTGGTGCTGGTGGTCGTCGGCGCGACGCTGGTGGCGGACGCCCTCGAGCCGGAGCCCAGTTGATCGGTAGTGGGTCAACTGACCCACTACCGCTTGATCCGCGCGGTTGGAGACCCCTGACGAATCCGGTAGCTTTCCCCGTCGCCCCGTTTCCCCACCACACCACCAGACTCCAATGCCTTCTCCTCGTGCCTGGCCGGCCGCGGTCCTCTGTTCCGCGCTGGCGACCGCGATCGCGGCGCAAACGACCTCCGTCGCCCCGCCGACCCGTCCGATCGAGTTCCGAGTGGACGAGGGCACCTGGATGTCCCTCGATGTCGCGCCCGACGGGCAGACCATCGTTTTCGACCTGCTCGGCACGATCTACGCGATGCCAAGCACCGGCGGCACCGCCCAGCGGCTGATCGGCGGCCCGGGGTTTTCCGGCCAACCGCGATTTTCGCCGGATGGCCGGACCGTGGCCTTCGTCAGCGATCGGAACGGCAGCGACAATGTCTGGCTGGCCGGCGCCGACGGAACCAATCCGAGGCTCCTGACGGCGCTGCCGCGGGCCCGGATGTTGTCGCCGGCGTGGACCACGGACGGGCGCGGCATCCTCGTCACCGTGCTCGACGTCGCCGCCATGCGGACGGCCGAGTTGTGGCGCTTCGACGTGGCGACGGGAGCCGGCGTGCGGGTGGTGGAGAACGGCAACGGCCCGGCGTCCCCGCTGGTGTCGAGCGTCGGCCCCGGGCCGTATGGGGCGGCGCCGACTCCCGACGGTCGGTCCCTGTACTACGCCTCGGCCACGCCGAGAGTCTACGGTTCCCGAAACGGCGCCACCAGCCGCCTGATCCGACGGGATCTGACGAGCGGTGGAGAGGAGCCCGTGGTGGTGGAGCAGACCAATCCGATGCGGCCGCTGGTGTCGCCGAACGGAGCGGTGCTCGCGTACGCGGGCGAAACCGGCGGTCGCACCGGGCTCCGGATCCGCACCCTCGCCGATGGTCGGGAGCGGTGGATCGCGTTCCCCATCGACCCGAACGAGCTCGAAGCCGCGGCCACCCGAGACCTGGTTCCCGGCTACGCCTTTACGCCGGATTCCCGGGCTGTCGTGGCGGCTTTCGGAGGGAAGATCCACCAGGTTGACCTGACCACCGGCGCGGATCGGATCATTCCGTTCGACGCGACGGTCCGCCTCGACGTGCGACCGCGGCTCACGTTTCCGCGACGAGTGGATGAAGGACCGGTGCGGGCCACGTTCGTCGAGTCGCCGGCGCTTCGTGGCGACGGACGGCTCGCGGTGTCGGCGCTGGCGAGGATCTACCTCGTCGACCGGGCGGGCGCGCCGCCCCGGCGGCTCACCCGCACCGTCAATCCGCGGGAGTATCAACCCGCGTGGTCGCCCGACGGACGGTGGGTGGCGTTCGTGACGTGGACGGCGGACGGCGGTCATCTCTGGAAGGCGCGAGCCGACGGCTCGGCGCCGCCGGAGCGGCTCACGACCGAAGCGGCGTTTTATGCCGATCCGACTTGGGCCCCGGATGGAAGCCATCTGGTACTGCTCCGGGCACCGGAGGGCTCGGCGCGGACGCAACGCGGTTCGAGTCTGGCGGGTCCGGTCGGGTTGCCGCCCGATGTCGCGTTCATCTCGATCCCGTCCTTGGGAGGACCCGCCACCACCATCGGCCCGGCCGGCTCGCTCCGTCGGCCCCGGTTTGCCGCCGATCCGACCCGATTCTATGCCTGGTCGACGGCGGCCGGGCTGGTGTCGGTCGGGGTTCGAGACGGCCACCGCGCCGTGGTGGCGACCTTGGCCAAGGGGGCCACTCCGCCGGGACCGCCGACGGGCGACGGCGTGATTGCCCCCGACGGGCGCGACCTGCTGGTCCGCCTCGGCGACCGGCTCCATCGCTTCCCACTGACGCCGGCGCACGAGCCCCAGACGCTCGATCCGGCCGCGGTGGAGGCGACGGTTCTCACCAGTGATGCGCCGGAATCCGCTGACTGGGCGTCGGACGGGCGCACGATGGTGTGGACCACCGGCGCCACGCTCCATCTCGCGCCCCGCGGCGAACCGGGTGGCGGGGCGCCGACGCGCCGAGAAATCGCGGTCGAGATCCCGCGAGCGACGCCGGCCGGCGCGATCGTCCTCCGCGGGGTCCGCGCCATCACGATGCGCGGCGACGAAGTCATCGAGGATGCGGACCTCGTCGTCGACGCCAACCGAATCACGGCCATCGGCCCTCGGGGTACGGTGTCCCTGCCACCGGGCGCCCGGCACTTCGAACTGGCGGGCCGGACCGTCATGCCCGGGCTGATCGACATCCACGCCCACTGGGACATTTCCGATCGATTCCTCGAGCCGGACTATTCCAGTCCGTATGCCAACCTCGCCTACGGTGTCACCACCGTGCGCGACCCCCAGGCCCCACCCGCGATCTTCGCGCACGCGGAAATGGAGGCCATCGGCGAGGTGCCTGGTCCCCGGATCCTGTCGACCGGGCCGGGACTCTTCATCGACTTGAATCTCCGCACCGTCGACGACGGGCGCCGGGTGCTGGGCCGGTACCGGGATCGGTATCGCACCACGCTCCTCAAGTCGTATGCGCTTGGCCCGCGCGCGCAGCGACAGCTGTTGATCGAGGCCGCCGCCGGACTCGGGATGATGCCCACCGCGGAGGGCCTGTCCGACACCAAGGCCGACCTGACTCACGCCATCGACGGGATGAGCGGGACCGAGCATGCCCTCCCCACCGTGCCGCTTCGGCGTGACATCATCGAGCTGTTCGCGCGGACCGGGATCACCTACACGCCGACCTTGCTGGTGTCGTTCGGCGGTCCGTTTCCGCTCTTCCGGATGATGGCCACCGAGAACCCGTTCGAGGATCCGAAGCTCCGCCGGTTCTTTCCGGAGGAGGCTCTCTATCAGCGGGCCGCCACCCGCCAGCTCCAGTTCCGCGACGAGGACTCCCGCCATCGGGCGCAGGCCGCCGGGGCGGCCGCGATTCTGCGGGCCGGCGGGCGGGTCGGTCTCGGCGGCCATGGGGAGATGCAGGGACTTCAGAACCACTGGGAGATGCGGCTCCTGGCCGAGGGCGGGATGACGCCACACGAGGTGCTTCGAGTCGGCACCATCATGGGCGCCGAAGCGATCGGGCTCGCGGCTGATCTCGGATCGCTCGAGCCAGGCAAGTTGGCGGACCTGGTGATTCTGGACCGGAACCCGCTCGACGACATCCGCCACACCACCGCCATCAAGTCGGTAATGCGAAACGGGGTCCTCTACGACGGCTCCACCCTCGACCGGGTTTGGCCCGATCCGAGGCCGCTCCCGACCCCGTGGTGGTGGCGGTTTACCGCCGCGGCCTCCAAATTGACGCCATGACCACTCCAACGCTCGCTTCCGTCGCCGACCAGCTCCGCGACCAGGTCGTGGCCTGGCGCCGCCACCTCCACCGCCATCCCGAGCTGTCCTTCCACGAGCACGAGACGGCCCGATTCGTCGAGGAGACCGTTCGCTCCTTCGGTGGGCTGGAGGTCTCGCGGCCAACCACCACCAGCGTGCTGGCGCGGCTGATCACCGGCCGGCCCGGCCCGACGCTGGCGTTCCGCGCCGACATGGACGCGCTCCCCATTCACGAGGAGACCAGCCACGACTTCGGGTCCACGGTCCCGGGCGTGATGCACGCCTGCGGCCATGATGGCCACACGGCGGTCCTCCTCGGCGTGGCGCGGATCCTGACGGAGCGCCGGGACCAGTTGACTGGCGAACTCCGCTTCATCTTCCAGCACGCGGAGGAGGTCCTTCCCGGGGGCGCCCAGGCGATGGTCGACGCGGGCGTCATGGACGGGGTCGACCTGATCGTGGGCCAGCACGTTTGGGCCACCCTGGAGCAGGGCCAGGTCGGATTCCGGGCCGGCGCGCTGATGGCGGCGCCCGACACGTTTTTCATCACCATCCGGGGCCGCGGCGGCCATGCCGCCAAGCCGAACGAGACGATCGAC
>CADEGB010000046.1:9978-17411 GCA_902826755.1 uncultured Gemmatimonadota bacterium | reverse complement strand
CGACGGGTGACCCCAGAAAGCGGGCATCGCGAGGGTTCCAGCGGAATCCGGGGAGGTGTGGGACCAGTTGCTCTCCGATTCGGCCCGCCACGACGGCCTGGCTCCGGAGAATGGCGTCCTGCCGAATGGCCCGGGTGTAGCGAGCCTTCCAGAGCAGGAACCCGAGACCCATGACGACCGCGCCAACGGCACATCCGATCAGGCCCGCGATGATCAGTTCGGTCATGGCTGCAACATAAGAGCGGTCGGGGCGTCACACCGATCGGGTAGATTCCAGGCCATGAACGAGGGCTTTAGTCCGTCCGCCGCGCAGTTGGAGGCCATCGAGGCCGACTTCGGGCCAACGCTGGTCCTGGCGGGCCCCGGGGCCGGGAAGACGTTCTGCCTGATCGAGCGGATTCGGTTCCTGGTGGATCGGAAGGGGCTCGATCCGGCGCGGATCTGTGCCTTGACCTTCACCAACAAGGCCGCCGAGGAGGTGGCCGCCCGGCTCCGACGGGAATTGGGCGATCGGGCGGACACCATCAGCCGATCGACCATCCATTCCCTTTGCGTCAAGATCCTCCGGGCTCACGGATCGTCGCTCGGGCTGGAGCGCGGTTTCGGCATCGCCGACGACGACTACCAGAAAGAGGTCCTGGCCAAGGTTGGGGTGCCACCCAAGTGGCGGACCGGACTCCTCACTCGGTTCGGGCTTGCCCGTCTCGGGCTCCGGCCCCTCCAGGAAGACGACGAGGTCACCTTCCGTCGCTATCGGGCCTATCTGGCCAAGCGCCGAATGATCGACTTCGACGATCTGACCCACCTGACGGTCGAGTTGTTCGAACGGTTCCCGGCGGTGGCGGCGGGCGTGGCGGGTGCTTGGGACTACCTGCTCGTGGACGAGGCGCAGGATCTCAATCACGTCCAATACCGTGTCGTCCGGACCCTGGCGGCGGGGCATCGCAACCTCTTCGTGGTGGGCGACGACGAGCAGTCGATCTTCTCGTGGACGGGCGCGAGCCCGAAGATGATCGAGACGTTCCTCAACGATTTCGGCGTCCGGCGCAAGGTGGTCCTCGACGAAAACCGGCGGACGGCCGCCCGGATCTTTTCGCTGGCGCGCCGGTTGATCTCGAGCAACGTGCCGCTGTTCGGCGAGAAACGGGTGGTGGCCACTCGCGAGAGCGACCACCCGATCGTGGCCCCGAGTTTCGCCACGGACGACGCCGAGGGCGAGTGGCTGCTCGAGGATCTCCGCCGGGATCAGGCCCGGTCGGGGCTTCGGTGGGGGGAGTTCGCGGTGCTGTATCGGCGGCATCAGATCGGTGAAGCGCTGGAAGGTGCCCTAATGCAGGCGGGGGTTCCCACCCGGTTGGCGCAGGGCCGCTCGCTTGGCGACGATCCGGTCGTCCGCTACCTGATTGCCGCCCTCCGAGTCATCGCGTTCCCGGGCGACCCCGTCATCAATGAACAGTTTGCCCGCCTGGTGCTGCCTCACGCCCTTTGCGACGCGGTGCGCAAGCAGGCGGAGCGCGAGAAGATCGGCTTCATGCCGCTCCTGCGGCGGCGGTCCCGGGAACTGGGGTACACCGACGAGGACGGCCGCAAGATCCGGCGGACGCTCTACGCGATGCAGAACCTCACCGCTCTTGGCGAGCGGCACGATACGATCGGTGCCCTGATCGAGGACATTCTCTCGCAGCGGGTCGGTCCGTACCGGACGGTGCTCGAGGAGCGGGCCGAGGATCTGTCCGACCCGGCGGAGTCGCCGGAGGCCACCCGACTGGCGGGTGCGCTGGAGCGGGTCAGAGACGCTCGCGGTCGGGTGCTGATCCGCCCGATGGGCGGGCTCGAGATCGGGCTGGCCGGACTCTTGTCCGGCGGGGGGATCCGGCTGGTCGACTATCTCGGCGCCGGCCCCGGACAGGCGGGGGCTGGCCGGCCTGGAGCCGCTCCCAGTCAACCGGCCCCCGGGCCCGACGACCTGGTGCTCGACGCCGAGTGGTCCGGTCGGCTCGGGCTGGCGGTCACCACGTTCAAGGCCCTGCAGCTGGTCAACGCGCACGCGCAAGACAACTTTCGCGACTTCGTGGTGGTGGATCTCGAAACCACCGATCGGGACATTGCCACGGCGGAAATCGTCGAGATCGCCGCGGTCCGGGTCCGCAACTGGGAGGTGGTGGAGGAGTTCCAGCGCCTGGTCAAACCGCGGGTGCCGATCTCGCCGGGGGCCGCCCGGACCCACCGCTACACGATGGCCGATCTGGCCGACGCACCGTACTTCGAAACGGTTCGCCCCGAGTTCGAGGCCTTCATCGGCGACGACGTCCTGGTGGCGCACAACGGGTACGAGTTCGACTTCCCGATCCTCCGGCGGATGTCCGAGGGGCGGGATTTCGTGACCTACGACACCCTGCCGCTGGCCCGGTGGCTCCGGCTCGGGAGCGCCCGGCTCGAACACCTGGCGGAACGATTCGGGATCGATCCGGGCGACTCGCACAAGGCCATCTGGGACGTCCGGACTCTGGCCCAGGTGTTCCGGCGGCTGGAGGGAGAGAAGATCGCGCGGAGCCGGCGGGTGGCGCTCTCCAACGTGCTCGACCACCTCGGCGTGGCGTTGGCGTTGTGCGATCCGGAGACGCTCGAGGCCGAGTGCCAGCTGCTCAAGGAGATGACCGGCGTCTACGCCTTGGGGCGGTTCAGCAACTGCCTCGAGTTCTACCGGGCCGAGCGGGAGCGGGTCGGTCCGAGCGCGGCGACCGTCGATGACCTGATCGAGCGGCTGGGCGGGGCCGCGCGGATGGAGAAGATCCGGCGGGAAAAGCGACCCGACCAACGGTACCCCGCGGCGATGGCCCGGGTCCGGCGGCTGTTGCTCGGGATCGAGGAACCGGACCTCGAGGGCGAAATCCGTGAGCTCCTGGGTCGGGTGGCCCTGTCGAAGAGCGACGGGATCGAAGCGGATCGGGAGCGGGTCAACCTGCTGACCCTGCACTCCACCAAGGGACTCGAGTTTTCCCGGGTCTACATCGTCGGGGTCGAGGACAGCGAGATGCCGGGGTCCGGCCCGGGCGGGCGGGCGCCGGGCGCGGAGGATCTTGAGGAGTCGCGGCGGCTCTTGTACGTGGGGATGACCCGCGCCAAGGACCGCCTGGTGATGACTCGAGTCGAGGCGCGGGCTGGCCGCCCCACCGGGGGCCACCGGTTTCTCGACGAGATGGAGATCGTTCCGACGCCGGGCGCCTAACCGGCCAGTGTGGCGTTCAGACGCTCAGGTGGAGGCCTCCGTCGACGTAGAGGCCGTGGCCGGTAATGAATGCGGCCTCATCCGAGGCCAGAAACGCCACGGCGTTGGCGATGTCTTGCGGCGTCGCCAACCGGTTGAGCGGGCTATGTGACCGCCCCACCGCCGCCCACGCCTCGAAGTCGGGAAATGCTCGACTCATCGGCGTGTCCGTCGCGCCAGGGAGCACCGCGTTGACGGTGATCCCGAACTGGCCGAGCGCCATGGCGAGACTCTTCGTCAACCCGTATACCGCATGCTTTGACGTCGTATACGCCGGCGCCACCGGTGACGGGAACTCCGAATTGACCGAGCCGATGTTGATGATCCGGCCCCGCCCAGCCCGCTTGAGATCCTCCACGACTTCCCGAGACAATCGCCACACCGCATCCACGTTTACCGTCATCACCTGCTGCCACGTCTCCTCGGTGCCGAACCCGTCGACGGCCTCGTGGCCAACGACGCCGGCGTTGTTGACGAGGATGTCGATCCCACCAAACGCCGTCCGAGCCTCGGCCGCCACCGCCTTGATTGCATCGGGTTGGCGCAAGTCTGCCGCAATGAACCGCAGGCCGCTCGGCAACGCGGCCGTGGGTGCCTTGGCCGCAAGGTCCACCGCGAGTACCCGGGCGCCCTCGGCCGCCAGCGTTCGCGCCGTCGCCTCACCCATCCCGCCGCCCGCACCCGTCACCACCGCGACCCGACCCGCGAATCTCATCGCCACCCCCTTGTCGCAACCAACCGACTCCTCGATGGCGCGAACAGCGCCCCGGCCGTATAATGGTACTCCTACTAGACCATTATCGGAATCCAGCCATGACGTCCGCGGCGATCGATCAGGCCAACGCGACCGCTTTCGAACGGCTCACAACCGCGGACCCGGTTCTCGTTGACGTCCGACCCGCCGGCGACGCCATCCCCGGATTCCACCCGTCGCTGGTGCTTACCTCGGGGGCCCCGCTCCCTTGGGAGCAGTACGTCGGTGGACAACGATCGGCCCTCATTGGCGGCGCCCTGTATCAAGGTCTCGCCCGCGATCCCGATGAGGCGGCCGCGAAGTTCTCCCGCGGTGCGATCGAGATCGGCACGTGCCACGACTATGGTTGCGTCGGCTCCGTGGCTGGCATCTACACCGCATCGATGCCGGTGTTCGTCGTCGAGAACCGAGCCATCGGGAACCGCGGCTTCTGCAACCTCTACGAGGGCCGGGCTCGTCACCGGCTGAACTACGGCGTCTACAACGATGAGGTTGGCGCGCGATTGGCCACCCTCCGCGACCTCGTCGGTCCCGTCCTTGGCGCCGCCGTGCGCGCGCAGGGCGGGGTCAGCCTCAAGCCCATCATGACTCGCGCCCTTCACATGGGCGATGAACTCCATAGCCGAAACACCGCGTCCTCCTATCTCTTTGCCGACCAACTCTTCCCGGCGATCGTCGACCTCCTCGGCCAGGGGCTCTTGGACCACGCCGCCGTCAAACGCGTTCTCGCGCTCCTCACCGAGGACAACTACTTCTTTCTTCGCCTCTCGATGGCCGCCGCAAAGGCCACCGCGGACGCGGCCCGGGGCATCCAGGGCTCCACGGTTGTCACGGCGATGGCCGTCAACTGTCGTGAGTTCGCCATTCGGGTCAGTGGCCTGGGTGACGAGTGGTTTCGAGGCTCTCACTGCGATCTGAGCGGCGCCAAGTTCTTCGACGGCCACACCGCCGACGATGTCGCCTGGCTGGGAGGCGAGAGTGTCATCACCGAATGTGTCGGCCTCGGTGCCTTTGCCCAGGCGGCCGCGTTCCCGCTCCAGGTCTACCAGGGCGGCTCGCCGGAAGTGATGATCGCCAGTAACCTCGCGATGTACCAGATCGCCGTCGGCGAGCACCCGGACTTCAAGATCCCCTACTTCCGGTACCGCGGGACTCCAACGGGCATCGACATCCGCAAGGTTGTCGAGACCGGTGTGCTGCCAATCATCGACGCTGGGTTGGGGGGACGTGATGGAGGCCAGATTGGCGCGGGCGTCATTCGCACTCCGATGGACTGTTATCAGAAGGCCCTTAACGCGTTCGAGGCCACGTATGGCCGTTCCGCTTGATCCCGTCCTTGCCAACTTACTCTCGGCGCCTTCCGACCCGTCGGCGTCACCGATCGCCGCCGTGCCAATCGACCAGCTCCGCGCGGCCACCAAGGCTGACATCCTCGCCATAGACAAACCCGGACCTCAGATGCACCGGGTCCACGACGAAACGATCTCGGTGTCCGGCGCCTCCGTCGCCGTTCGACTCTATCGGCCGTCCAACGCTCCCCCCGTCGATGCGCCCGGCCTGGTCTATTTTCATGGCGGCGGCTGGGTTCAGTGCGATCTCGACACCCACGACTCGCTCTGCCGCCTCCTCGCCCACCACGGCGAGACGGTCGTGGCCTCGGTCGATTATCGCCTCGCCCCGGAGCATCCGTTCCCGACCCCGTTCGAAGACGCCCTGGCCGCGACCCGTTGGTTTGTCGCCAATGCGCGGCGTCTGGGGGTGTCGCCCAGGCGCATCGCCGTCGGAGGCGACAGCGCGGGTGGCAACCTCGCGGCCGCCGTCGCGCAGCACGCCCGGGAACTGTCGCTCCGGTTCCAGCTGCTCCTGTATCCCGTGACCGACCTCGCCAGCACTCACGAGTCCCGGCGCCTCTTTGCCAAGGGCTATTGGCTCGACAACATGCCGTTCTACACCGCGGCCTACGCGCCCCGGCTCGAGGATCGGCTCGACCCCCGCGCCTCACCGCTCCGGGCCACCGACCTGGCGGGCCTGCCCAGAACTCGAGTCGTGACGGCCGGGTACGACCCCCTCCGCGACGAGGGCCGCGCGTACGCCGATAGGCTGATCGCGGCCGGCGTACCGACCGAATACGACTGCGCCGAGTCGATGATTCATGGCTTTCTGTCCCTTCATGCCTTGGTTGCCGAGGCCGCCGCCGGGCTGGCCGAGTCCGGCGCGGCGCTCCGCCGGGGGCTGGCAGCGTGAGCCCCTGGTTGCCGGGCCCCGGCGCGGATCGCATATTGGAATGGTCTACAAAACCGACCTTTCGAGGATCCTGAGATGATTCCTGACTTTGGCTTCGTCGCGACCGCGGTCGGTGCCGCTGGCACGCCGGACGTCCCGATGTATCGTGACCTCATTGCCGACTGCGAGTACTACGCCGGCCTCGGCTATTCCACCGCCTGGCTGATCGAGCATCACTTCTCCGACTACTTTCCCACTCCGGATCCGCTGGGACTGCTCCAGTTCATCGCCGGCCGAGTCCCGAGCCTCCACCTCGGTACCTGTGTCGTGGTGACGCCCTGGCACAACCCTTTGCGCCTAGCCGAGCAGATCGCCCAACTCAACGCCCTGACGGACCGAGAGCTGCACCTCGGCCTTGGTCGGGGCACCGCCAAATTTGAATACGATGCGTTCGGCCTCTCAATGGCGGACGCGCGGACACTCTTCGCCGAAACGCTCGATATCATCCGGCTCGGACTGTCCGGCCGGCCGTTCACCTATGGCGGCGCCCACCACCAGATTCGACAGGACATCGTCGTCCGACCAGTCACCGACCCCGCCAAGGTCCACTTCTACGGCGCCATCGGCAATCCGGCCTCCGCACCGTTGATGGCCCGAATGGGGCTTCCACCGATGTGCACCACCGTTGGTGACTATGACCAGCAGCGGAAGACGCTGGTGGACTGGGACCTCGCGGCAAAGGCGGCGAACCAGCCCACCGGCGGCAAGCGCCCGATCATGATCAACTGCATTGTGGCGGACACGGACGCCGAGGCGATCGAACAGGCTCAGCGCTACATTCCCGCGTTCATGAAAGCCCAAGTCGATCACTACGCGATCGACGACACCCCGTGGGAGGACATCAAGGGCTACGAGGCCTGGCGTCGCATCTTCAGCGGAATGAAGGCGCGAATGGATCCCGTCAACATTCCGCCCTGGACCGAATGGCAGTTGATCGGATCACCGGAGACGGTCATCCAGCGTGTCCAGCGATACGTCGACGTCGGCTTCGACACCTTCTTGCTCCACACAGGCACGCCCGGAGTGCCGCCAGGGCCTCGGCGGGAATGGAGCCGCCGTTTCGCCCGGGAAGTGATGCCGGCGTGTCAAGTGCCGTCGGTGGCTGCCTACCCCGGCAGAGGAGTCGCC
>CADEGB010000046.1:0-9968 GCA_902826755.1 uncultured Gemmatimonadota bacterium | reverse complement strand
TTCCTGAAGGATTGGGTCATCTGAAATGGATCTCGAATTCACCACCGAGGAACTGAAGTTCCGCGACGAAGTCCGCGCCTGGATCGCGGCGAACTACACCGACGATCTCAAGAAACGGATGGAGCTGACCAAGAACGGCTCGCTCGATGAGAAGAACCAGAAGGCATGGTTGAAGAAGCTGGCCGAGAAGGGGTACCGCTTCGTCCAGATGGAGATGCCGGATATCAACGGCTACGTTCGGGGGAAGATCGCCACGCTGGACAAGGGCCTGTCGGCAAGTGGCACGGGCATGTCCACGCTCGCGGTCTCGCTTCGCAGCGGTGACATGCCCGTCATGACGCCCTGGAGTTGCTACGAGAACGGCTTCCCCAAGATGACCGCGGTGCCCGACTACGACACCGTGGTGGAGCAGCCCTGGAAGGGCGACACCGCCGCCGTCCTATGTGATTACTATCTCGACGATGGATCGCCGTGCCCGATGGATGCCCGCCTCATGCTCAAGGCCGCCGTGGCGGAGTACGCCAAGGTCGGTCTCGAGCCTCGGGTGGCGATGGAGTACGAGTTCTACGTCTTCGAGGCGGATCCCGAACTGATCCGGGCCGGGAACCTCCGGGCGCTCAAGCCCTATGGGCTTGGGTGGGACGCCTATGCCATCGCCCGAGTGCCGAGCTGGGAGCCGCTAGCCAAGGAGTTCATGACTCGGATGGACCAAGTCGGTGTCGACGTCGAGGCGTTCCACACCGAACTCGGCCATGGGATGTTGGAGTACACGTTTCACCACGAAGGCGCCCTCAAGGCCGCCGACGACGCCGCGCGCGCCAAGCTGTACTTCAAACAGCTGTGTGCCGAACGTGGGCTCATCCCGACCTACATGACCTCGCCGTTTGCCGGTACCGGTGACTCGAACTCGGGGTGCCACCTGAATATCAGTCACTGGAAGAAGGGCACCAACGTGTGCTGGGATCCGAAGACGCGCGGTGTCTCCGGGATCGGCAAGCACTTCATTGGCGGCGTCCTGGAGACCATGCCGGCCTTCAACCTGATCTATCGACCCTGGGTAAATTCCTATCGGCGGATGGACCGCCTGTCGTGGAACCCCGAGAATGCTTCGTGGGGACTGGACAACCACACCACCGGCATTCGGGTGGTGCACGGTTCCAACCCCGAGAAGTACACCCGCTTCGAGCATCGCGCCCCCGGGTCGGACGTCAATCCCTACCTGACCATCGCCTCGGTTCTCTTGGGCGGCCTCCACGGGATCCGGGAGGAACTCGACCCGGGCCCGTACAGCGAGGGTGACGCCATGCTTGACCAACGCTGCGCCAGGCTACCTCACTCCCTGGCCGAGGCCACCGACGCGTTTCGCGACTCGGACTTGGCTCGGAGGTTGATGGGCCAAGACTTCGTCAACCATCTCGCGGCCATGAAGACCGAGGAGTGGGCCGAGTTCCAGGCCTGGACCAAGGAGAAGATGGTCGACTTCCCCGGGACCGGTGTGACGGACTGGGAGTATGACCGCTACCTGATGTGGGCATGACACGACAGGCGGTGGTGACCGGCGGGGAAGGCGGCATTGGCCGGGCCATCGTCGCCCGGCTGGTGGCCGCGGGATATCGGGTCGTCTCGGCGGACATCACCGCCGGCGCCGAGGCCCGACCGAACGTCGCCTGGCAGCACCTCGACGTGACGTCATCGAACAGCGTGGCGGCAGCGGCCTCGACCATCGGTGCCCTGGGGCCGATCCATGCGTTGGTCAACTGTGCCGGCATCCTTCGTACCTTTGCGCCCGGTGGTTTCGACGACACTGCCGCCCGACACCTATTCGAGGTCAACATCCTGGGAGCGGCGCGAGTCGTTTCTGGGTTCCTCCCCCACCTGGTTGACGGGGCTGCCATCGTGAACATCAGCAGCATTGCCCCGCGGCTCAACGATCAGCCGGCCACCGCCCTCTATGCTGCCACCAAAGCCGGCCTCGAGGCCTACACCAGACACACCGCCCATGCGTTGGGTTCCCGGAAGATCCGCGTGATCGCCGTCGCACCTGGCATCATCGATGTCGACATGACCGAGGCGATGCGTCAGGTGGCCTACGCGGAGGGCTCGCCGCTTGAGCGGTGCCCCGCCGGGCGACTGGGGACCGCCGCCGAGATCGCGGAATGCGTCGAGTTCCTCCTGTCGGATCGCGCCTCGTACGTCAACGGAACGACACTGATCGCGGATGGGGGTATTGTCGGATGGTGAGCAAGGCGATGCCAGCCCGCCGGTCGATCGGTCGAGTTCACACCGCCGCCGCGGCGGACGTTGTGTTGGACCAGCTGCGTCGCGCTATCGGGCTGGGCCGGTTCCTGCCGGGTGACAAGCTGCCACCCGAACGCAGCCTCGCTGATCAGCTCGGCGTGTCGCGAACCACGTTGCGCGTCGCGCTGCGGGTGCTCGCGCGCGAAGGCATCGTCGAAGTCCGTCGCGGCGCCAAAGGCGGAATCACGGTCCGACCGGCCCCAGCCCACCTGCGGCCGGTCGGTGAACGCGCGTTGGAAGAGATGGAGAACGCCATGGCCTTTCGCCTCGCCGTCGAGCGGGCTACCGCTCGGCTCGCTGCGGCACGCCGGTCGCCGGCTGACTTGCGGCGCCTTCGTGGCTTGTTCGACGTCATGTCACGCCTCACCGACACAGCCCAACGCCGTCGGGATCCAAGTAACGTGGCCCGGTTCATCGCCACCGACGTGTCATTCCACCTCGCCATCGCCGCGGCCGCCCGTCACCCGGACCTCGAGGACGCCGCCGAGCGGGCGTTGGCGCGGCGCTACCTTCCTTTCGGCACCGTCTTCGCGGCGCTCCACGATGACGCCAACGATGGGCACGCCGAGATCCTGGCCGCGCTCTCCGCGGGCGACGGCGGCCGAGCCGAGCAGCTGATGGCCGCGCACGTCCAACGGACCTACCGACGGGGCCAGCGGTTGATCCGGCCGGCTCCGGTGCCCCCTATTCCAGCACGACGCTGACCAGGACGACCCGCAGGTTCCGCGAGGTCGTGAGTTGTCCGCCTGGTCCAGTCGCGCCGCGGACGGTTCGGCATACTCATGGTGGTCGGCCTGGTTCCGGCTTGGTGCGGGTCGTTCCGATGCCGGGCGCCTAGCCAGCCAGCTTGGCGATCAGCGCCTCGGCCACCGGCGGCCCGGAGCCGGGCGAGTGGTCGTGCTTGAAATAGACGAAGCCATCCGACCACGGCGTGGCCCGGAGCCGGCCGGCCCACTCGGTCAGGTCGGCGTCGGTGTAGTCGAGCTTGTGGAGGCGGACGTACCCCCAGCTGGCGGTCGAGACGGGCGGGGTGGCCATGTCGTCCTGGTCCGACCAGCAGAGGGCGGCGTCGCGGGCGGCCAGGGTGGCAAACACCTGATCATCGTCGAACCAGCTCCGGTGCCGGAATTCGAGGGCAATCCGCCACCGTTTGGGCACGATGTCGAGAAAGGCCTCGAGACGAGGGAGGTCCTTCTTGAGATGGGGCGGGAGCTGGAAGAGCGTGGGGCCGAGCTTCGGTCCGAGGACCGCGATGGTCTGGGCCAGATAGGCCACCAGCTCGCCGGCGTCCCGGAGCTGGGCGTGGTGAGTGATTTTCTGATTGGCCTTGATGGCAAACCGGAACCCCTCCGGCACCTGCGCGGCCCAATCGAGCAGGTTCTTTTCCCGGGGCATCCGGTAGAACGTGTTGTTGATCTCCACGGTCGGGAAGCGGCCGGCGTAGTACGGGAGCATGTCCTTGTCCGGCAGCTTGGCCGGGTAGAACGGGCCCTTCCACTCCTTGAACGCGTAGCCGCTGGTCCCGACGAAAAACGTCATCAGGACGCCTTGGCCAGGCTTGCCTTGAGCGCCTCCATCAGGTCGATGATCTTGCCGCCGCCGTCCTGGGTCGGCTCCGCGGTGATCTCCTGTCCTTCGACCTTCTTCTGGATCGCTTCCATGACCCGGTCGCGCACCTGGTCGCGATATTTCTCGGGGTGGAACTCGTCGGTCGAGCCGGCATCGATCAGCTGTTTGGCCAGGGTCAGTTCCATCGGCTTGACCTCGCCCTCGCCACGAGGAACCTCCTGAACCGGCTTGAGTTCGTCCTGGTAGTGGAGCTGTTCCATGACGATCAGGCCGTCCTCCATCGGGCGGAGGAGGACGAGGTGCTGCTGGCCGCGAGCGGCGTATTGGCCGAGCGCCGCCCGGCCGGTCTCGCCTAACGCCTTGGCGAGGAGCCGGTACGCCCGGTCACCGCCCTTGTCGGGTCCGAGGTAGTAGACCTTCTCGAGGTAGACCCGGTCGACCTTGGCGAGCGGGACGAACTCGTTGATGTCGATGGTGTTGGTGGCCTTCTCGTCGAGCGCCTTCAGTTCCTCGGCGGTGAAGATCACGTACTGGTCCTTGGCGAACTGGTATCCCTTGGCCATCTCGTCCCGGGGGACGATTTCGCTGTCCTTGGGGCAGGTGTACTGCTGTTTGAGTTTGGTGCCGCACTTCCGGTGGAGCAGGTTGAACGAGATGGCGGCTTTCGATTCCGACGACGAATAGACGTTCACGGGCACCGAGACCAGGCCGAAGGAGATGGTCGCGGAACCGATGGAATGTGCGGGCATGAGGGGCCTCCCATGAGGGGGCTTTTAAGGTATCGAGGGCCTGGCCGGTTGAGAATGCCGGCCCGGTTCGAGGGGGTGCCGGGTCCTACCGGGGCCCGGTCGGGGCCGGCGCCGGCCGATTGAGACGGGCGGCGTGGTAGCGATCGATCATCCAGCGGCCAGCGACCCGCTCGAACACGATGGTCTCGAGGAAATCGAGCGTATCCGTCTTGCCGGAGACGCTCGTGAAGACTTCGTGGTTCCGGAGCGTGGTCCACGCTACGTCGCCGTTGACTCGGGTCTTGAGGTCGCGGAGTTCGGCGGTTTGGGAGCCCATGCCGCGGCCGGACAGGATCCCCGCCACCAGGGCTTCGCGGCTCAAGGGGAGTGTGTCCTCGAGGATCAGGAACGTCGGCGTCAATGGGCTCGCGATCCCGGCCGAATCGAAGGAGTGGATGGCCTGGTACCAGCCGAGGAGCGTCTCGTGGATGGCGCGGGCGTCGTCCTGCGGCACCGAGGCCGGGGGCGGGGGAGCCGGGGTGGCACAGGCCACCACCAGGATGGCGGCGAGGGTTGCGGTGAGGCGCATCGGGTGGCCCTTGGTGGGAGACGGGGACGCCGCCTGGCGTGGCGACGGCGCTGGGCAAAGTACCGCGGGTTTGGCCGGGAGAGAATGCCGCGGCTCGGGCAACGGTCGGCCGGGCAGGGGTGGCGGCCGGCGGGGTCGGTGGACCGCCGGTATTATTCAACCATGGCCGATTCCGAGCCGACCCCCGCCGAGCAGTTGGCCGCCTACCGTGCCAAACGGTCGGCCGACCGGACGCCCGAGCCGTTCGGCGGCGAGGCGGTACCCTCCACGGTCGGCGGGCTGTTCGTGGTCCACAAACACGCGGCTCGCCACCTGCATTTCGACTTCCGGTTCGAAATGGACGGCGTCCTCAAGTCCTGGGCGGTTCCGAAGGGCCCTTCGTACGATCAGGCCGAAAAGCGATTGGCGGTCCGGGTGGAAGACCACCCCCTCGAATACGGTGATTTCGAGGGGATGATCCCGGAAGGCAACTACGGCGCCGGCGCGGTGGTGGTGTGGGACCGGGGCGAGTGGGTGCCGCTGGAGGACCCCAAGGCGGGGCTCGAGAAGGGCAAGCTGCTGTTCGAGTTGAAGGGCTACAAGCTCCGGGGCCGCTGGACCCTCGTCAAGCTGAAGAAGAGCGAGAAGGACTGGCTCCTGATCAAGGAGCGGGATGCTTGGATGAAACCGGGCCCCGAGGAATTTTCCCAGCAGTCGGTGCTGTCCGGCCTCACCACCGAGGACCTCAAGGCGGGTCGGACCCCGGCGGACGTGCTCCGGGCCGAGCTCGCTAAGCTCGATGGCCCACGCGGGGTCGTCGAGGCGGGTCGGGTCGACGTCATGCTGGCCGAGCCGGCGGACGAGGGCTTTACCCGGGACGGTTGGCTCTTCGAACTGAAGCTGGACGGCTACCGACTGCTCGCCGGTCGTCGGGCGGGCGAGGCGGAGCTGTTCACCCGAAGCGGCGCCGACTACACCGGCGTGTTCCCGGAAGTGGCCCGCGCCACCAAAGCCCTGCCGCTCGACCACGTGGTGCTCGACGGTGAAGTGGTGGTGCTCGATCCGTCCGGCAAGCCGAGCTTTTCGCTGTTGCAGAAGCGGGGCCGGCTGACCAAGCCGATCGAGGTCCGTCGGGCGGCCATCGAATACCCGGCCACGTATTTCGCGTTCGACCTGCTCGGCTTCGAGGACTACGACCTGCGGCCCCTGCCGCTGGTGGAACGGAAACGACTGCTGCAGCTGATTCTCCCGCCGTTCGGGCCGATCCGGTATCTCGATCATGTCGAGCGGGAGGGCGAGGCGTTCCTGGCGGGTGTCGTCAAGATGCAGCTCGAGGGCATCATCGCCAAGAAGGCCGACGCTCCGTACAAAGGGGGACGGACGGCCCAGTGGCTCAAGATCAAGGCGGAGGAGACCGGCGACTTCGTGATCGTCGGGCTGACCGAACCTCGGGGCGGCCGGGGCGGATTCGGGGCGCTCCAACTGGCCGATCGGATCGACGGCCAATTGGTGTATGCGGGGCGGGTCGGGACCGGGTTCGACGATCGGCAGCTGGTGGAATACCGGGCCCTGCTCGAACCCCTGGCGCGCGCAACACCGCCCTGCCTCGGTCCCGTCACCGAACGGGGCGGGACACCGCTGGACGCGAGCGCGATTCCGGAGACGAAGACCACCACGTGGGTCGAACCGCGGTTCGTCTGCGAGGTCCGCTATCGCGAGTGGACCCTGGACGGCGTTCTCCGTCATCCGGCATTCGTGCGGCTGCGGGATGACAAGACGCCCGAGCAGTGCGAACGCCAGGGTTGGGGCGGCACCCCGCCGGACGAAGCCGCCGCCAGCGGCGGCGGGGGAGTCGACGACCCGCCCAAGCCGGAGCCCAAGGGACCGGTCGAGAAGAAGGTCTCCTTCTCCAACCTGAAGAAGATCTTCTGGCCCGCCGAGAAGTACTCCAAGGGCGACCTGATCGACTACTATCGCGACATCGCGCCCTGGCTGCTGCCGTATCTCAGGAATCGCCCCGTCGTGCTGACCCGATTTCCGGATGGGATCGAGGGCAAGTCCTTCTACCAGAAGGATGCCCCCGAGTTCGCACCGGACTGGATCCGCACGGTGCCGATCTGGAGCGAGGACACCCAGCGCGACATCCGGTACTTCGTCTGCGACGATCTCGAGACCCTGCTCTACCTGGCCAACTCCGGCACGATTCCGTTGCACATCTGGGCCAGCCGGGTCGGTTCGCTCGAACAACCCGACTGGTGCGTCATCGATCTCGATCCCAAGGAAGCGCCGTTCAAGGACGTCATTGCGACGGCCCTGACGCTCCATCGCATCTGCGAGGAGGCCCGGCTTCCCAACTACGTCAAGACGACCGGCAAGACGGGGCTCCACATCCTGATCCCCCTCGGACGGCAGTGCACCTACGAGCAGTCGCGGACGCTGGGAGAGTTGCTGGCCCGGTTGGTGATGAAGGAGCACCGTGACATCTCGACCATCACCCGCCACGTTACCAAGCGGGGCGACAAGGTCTACCTCGACTACCTCCAGAATCGTCACGGCCAACTGATCGTGTCACCGTACAGCGTCCGGCCGTTGCCGGGGGCCACCGTCTCGATGCCCCTCGTGTGGGAGGAAGTGAACGCCGACCTCGATCAGCTCCGGTTCACCTTCACCATCAAGACGGCGGTGGCCCGGATGGAATCGCTGGGTCACGATCCGGTCCGACCGGTGCTCGACGAAAAGCCGGATCTCGGCGCCGTGCTGGAGCGGCTGGCGGCGTTGGGGTGATGAAGCCCGTTTCGATGACGGCGTTCTACTGCTGCGCCATCCGGGCGTGGGACGCGAGTCTGCCCGCTCCGGTGCTCGGCGACGGGTACGCCGAACGGTTTCTGACGGACGAAGCCCGGCGGGTGATGGAACCCTACCGGGCCGAACGGTATCCGAACGCGGCCAACGTGGTCCGGCCGAGGATCATCGAGGAATCCCTGGCTGACGACCTCCGGCGGAGCCCCCGCCGCCTGATCGTGCTGGTCGGCGCGGGGTTCGACTCGCGGGCCTTCCGACTTCCAGCCGGTCGGTTCGTCGAGGTCGACGAGGCGGCCGTTCTGGCTCACAAGGAGTCGCGTCTTCCGGCGGCGTCGGCCCCCAATCCGCTGACCCGGGTGCCGATCGATTTTGCGACCGAATCCCTGGAGGAGAAGCTGGCGCCGTGGCGGGGGGAGGCGGATGTCACGATCGTCGTCGAGGGCGTGACGATGTATCTCACCCAGGCGCAGGTGGCGGGGTTGCTCGCGACGCTGACGGCGGTATTCCCGACCCATGCGCTGCTATGTGACCTGGTCACCGCACGGTTCATGGCTCGCTATGGAGCCAGTATCGAAGCGCGGCTCCGGCAACTCGGGGCTCACTTCGGGGAGCTGGTGGATCGGCCGGAGGTTCCCTTTCTCGAGGCCGGGTATCGGCCGGTCGGCCGTTGGTCGCTGATGCGGGGGGTGCGGACCTACCGTGCCGCGCCGATGCCCTGGATCATGCTGGCAACGGTCCTGCGCCCCGGGGTTACCGGGAGTCAGGTTTGGCGGTTCGAGTTCGATCGAGCCATCCGCTGAACCAGCGGCTCGCGTCCGCCACCTTGGCCGCCGCCCGACCCAGGAGGTAGCCCACGGCGGTGGGCCAATCGAGCTGCTGCATGGCCTTGGAATCCGCCAGGGACGCCATCAACTGGCTCCGCATCCGCCAGAGCGTGGGGCCCGCCGACATGATCGGATTGAACTCCGGGTCGTAGCGGACCCCGACGCCCTCGATCAGCGCGGAGGTGCGGGCAAAGTACACCAGGTCGCTCGGCAGCCGGATCGGCCAGTCGTAGAGCTCCCGCATGACCTCCCGCGTCAACAGGTCGATTCGCTGCTGCGTGGTGGTTCGCTGCGCGGCGAGATCGAGCAGCAGGTTGACGAGCCGTTCGATCTGGCTCCGGTCGGCCTCGGGGGCAACGAGGCCCAGGGCGTAGAAGCCATCGACGACCCCGGCCGACTGGTTCTGGATGGCGGCGAACACCGTGTCGACCAGGACCTTGCGCCGTTCCCGGCTGACCCGGATCACCACCCCGAAATCGAGGAGCACGATCCGGCCCTGCTCGTCGACGAGGACGTTGCCGGGATGCGGGTCGGCGTGGAAGAAGCCGTCGACCAGCATCATCTGGATGTACAACTCCATCAACCGGTCGACGATGTCGGGCACCCGGAGCCCGCCGTAGCGCCGAGCCGGATCGAGTGAATCGATCCGGGTGCCGACGACGAATTCGAGGACCAGGACGTCGCGTCCGGAGATCTCGTCGACGACGGCCGGGATGGTGATCCGCGGGTTGCCGGCGAAGTTGGCGCGGACCGCGCGGAGATTGTCGGCCTCGATGGCGAAGTCCATCTCGTCGCCGATCCGGCGGTCGAATTCCTCGACGATGGCGACGACGGCGTGGGTGTGGATGTTCGGGATCCACCGGGCCAGGAGTCGGGCCAGCCGGCCGGCCACCTTGATGTCCTCGGCCACGAGGGGCCGGACGCCTGGTCGGAGGACCTTGACGGCCACGTCGCGGCCGCGCCACCTGGCCCGGTGGACCTGTCCTAACGAACCCGCCGCGATGGGCGAGGGGTCGAACCGCTCGAACACGAGATGCGGGGGCCCGCCGAGTTGGGCGGCGATGACCGCGGCGATCGCCTCGGGCGGAACTGGTGGAACCTGGTCCGTGAGGGTGTTGAGCTGGTGGGCGTATTGGTCTGGCAGCAGGTCGGTTCGACCGGCAAAGAGCTGGCCCATCT
>CADEGB010000045.1 GCA_902826755.1 uncultured Gemmatimonadota bacterium | reverse complement strand
CCGCCCCGAGCCGGTCAACTACCAGGCCCGCGCCACCGGGTCTGCCGAATATCTGGTCGACGGCGTTCCCTACCTGGCGCTCGGGCCCGACAGCCTGGCGGTCGATCCCTCGGTCCTGCCGCTCTCGTTCTTCGAGCGAGTCGAAGTCGAACGACTGCCGGGCCTGCTCCGGGTCCACCTCTTTACCCGGCGCCACGCCCGGCTTCCGCCCCGGACCCGGATCGGCGTGGCCAGCGGGGACTTCGACATCGCGCGGTACATTGCCAGCCTCGAGAAGCGGACGGCCAGCGGCTTCGGTTTTTCGGTGGCGGCCGAACACCTGGCCGTTCCGCTCCGAAGCGGCGACCAGGGCTCCTATCGCAACACCCAGGGCTGGCTCCAGCTGAGCTACGTGCCAGCGGGGAAGCCGTTCCGGGTGATGTCGCAGCTCTTTCTCGGCGGTCCGAAGCGGGAAGACGTTCGGGAGGTTCGCGCCGACGGATCGCTCGGGCCGGACACCCTGTCCCAGGGCCTGGCCGGCGGCCGGACCGATTTCCAGACCAGCGTGCTCTATCAGCCGAATCCCGAGGGCCTCGGCTGGCGAGCGGTGGCGTCGGTGGCCCGGAGCGCGTGGCGGGAGGACTCGACGGCCCTGTCGTTAGGCAGCCCCGACGGTCACCTCCGGTGGATCGACCAGTCGGTCTGGCAGGTCGGCGCGCAGGCCGGGTTCCGGACCCGGACCGCCAACCTCGACGCCGGTCTTCATCATCGATCGCGGTGGACTCCGTGGGAGGGGCGCGCCAGCGGAGCCCTGGCGCCGCCCGGCCCGCTGGTGCTGGCCGGTGATCTGGTCTACCAGCGCCATGACGGCGCCCGCACCAGCCGCTGGGGTCTGCTGCGCGCGGGGCTGACGTTGCCTCTCGGTCTTCGGGCCACGGCGCAGGCGCGGATCGGCTCGTGGGTGGCCTCCCCGTCGATTGCCGCCGATTCGAGTGTCAGCCGAAAGGACCTCGGATTGCTGGCCGGGTTCGATCGACCGCGCCTGGCCCTCGAGGTGGGGTACTGGCGCACCAACGGGTTCGCGCCGGAGCGCTACCCCCTCTACCGCGCCATCGACACCATCGGTTCGTCCGGTCCAACCAAGTGGCTGACTGTTTCGGCCCGGGTGGCGCCGCTTCAGTGGTTCGTCCTCGACGGCTGGTACAGCAACCCCGTGGGTTCCCGTCCGGAGGGGATTCCGCCGACTCATTCGATCGTGAACGCCACCATTCAAAGCCGCTTCCTGCCGACGTTCCGGAGCGGCATCTTCGGTCTCAAGCTCCAGGGTTCGATGGAGAGTTGGGGAACCGGCGTCGTGGGCCGAGGCGCCACGGGTGCCCCGATCGAACTCAAGGGGGCCACCTTCTTCCGCGCCATGATCCAGTTCAAGCTGGGCGATTTCGTGGCCTACTACGATCGGGTCAACTTCCAAGCCTCTCGGCTCGGTTATCTCCCCGGCCTCTCAATCCTCCGCCTGGCCAGCACCTTCGGGGTTCGCTGGGAGTTCTCGAACTGATCAGCCAGAAGTCCTGGGTGCAGCGCGCAACTCTTTTCGAATCAACGCGTTGCGGTCAAGTACCCTGGTCTCGCTCGGGCCGCCAGACGGCCCGGGTCTGCGGGCTACCCGGAGGGGGCCCAGGGCGGTAGCTTTCAAGGCTATTCTCGACCCGGAGTATCAAGCTGCCGCAGAGCATGACGGGGTTCGGGGCGTCCGAAGGGCTGGTCGGCGGAGGAACCCTCCGCGTCGAGCTCAAGACGGTCAATCACCGGTACCTGAGTCTGGCCTTGAAGGCTCCTTCGGAGCTGGCGGCGCTGGAAGCGGAAATTCGGGAGCGGCTTCGCCGGGACTTCGAGCGAGGGCATTTTTCCGTCGGGATCCGCTGGATCGAGATGCCTAACCGCGGAGCGAGCGGGCCGAAACTGGATCTCGAGCGGGCCCGGCAGGCGTTGGCCCAGCTGCGCGAACTCGAAGCCGCCGTCGGGCTGACCGGGGGGGTGACGCTCGAGCTGCTGGCCCGGCAACCCGACGTGTTCGTCGCCGCCGAGGAACCCGCGGCGGCCATCGAGTGGCCGGCGGTGGAGGCGATCCTGGCGCGCGCCATCGAGGAACTCAAGGCCGGCCGGGCGCGGGAGGGTGCCGCGCTGGGGGCCGAGTTGGCGGGGCGGATCGAGTTGATCCGGGCCCGGGCCCGAGCGGTGGCGGCCCTGGCGCCGTCTCGGGTCACTCGGGAGCGGGATCGGCTCCGGGCCGCGGTCGGCCAACTTCTCGATGGGCGCGCGGTGGACGAGGCCCGGCTGGCCCAAGAAGTGGCCTTCCTGGCCGAGAAACTCGACATCACCGAGGAACTGGTTCGGCTCGAGGCCCATCTGGCGGCGGCCGCCGCGGGCCTTGCGGCCGACCGCCCGGTCGGAAAACAACTCGGCTTTCTGGCGCAGGAGATGGGTCGTGAGGTCAACACGATCGGCTCGAAAGCCAACGATGCCGCGATGCAGCACCTCGTGGTCGACATGAAAGGGGAGCTGGAGCGATTCCGGGAACAGCTCGAGAACTTAGAGTAAGGCCGTTTCTGCTGGTCCTGTCGTCGCCGTCGGGCGGGGGCAAGTCGACCATCGCGCGGCACCTGCTGGCGGGGCGGGACGACGTGGTGTATTCGGTCTCGGCCACCACCCGGGGGCGGCGCGACGGCGAAGTCGACGGCCAGCACTATCACTTTCTGGATCGGGATGCGTTTCAGGCGCGGGTGGAGGCCGGGGCGTTCCTCGAGTGGGCCGAGTACGGGGGCAACCTCTACGGTACCCTGCGAACGGAAGTGGAGCGGGGCCTCGACGCCGGACGGCACGTGGTGCTCGACATCGAGGTGCAGGGCGCGGAGCAGCTGCGGCGCAACTTCCCGAACGCCGTCCACGTGTTCGTGCTGCCGCCCTCGGCCACCGAACTGGTGGTCCGGCTCCGGAATCGAAAAACCGAGGACGAAGCCGCGCTGACCCGGCGGGTCGCGATCGCCTCCGGCGAGTTGGGCCTGGCCACCCGCTACGACTACGTCGTGGTCAACGACGATCTGGTCGAGGCGGTGGCGCACGTGGCGGCCATTCTGGACGTCGAGTCGCGACGCCCGGGACGGCTGGTGAATCTGGAAGATATCGTCAACGATCTCCGACGCGAGTTGGCCGGAGCCGCGGATCGGCCCAAACCGGCCGGTGCCGCCTAACGAGGGAGGAAGTCCGATGGAAATCGTCACCCCGACCGACGCCGCCAAACACGCCGGCACCAAGTACCGGAGCATCCTGGTCGCTGCCCGGTTTGCCCGGATGGTCAACGAGCTGCCGAAGGAAAAGCAGGTGCAGCTCGAGCAGACGTTCCAGTACAAGAAGCTGACCACCCTGGCCCTCCGGAAGCTGGCCAACGGGGAGCTGGCCTTCAAAGAACTGCGCCGGCGGCGGACCGAGGTCTGACATGTGGGCCGGCCGTCACGTCGTGGTCGGCGTGACGGGTGGGATTGCCAGCTACAAGAGCTGTCATCTCGTCCGCCGCCTGTCGGAAGCGGGGGCCCGGGTCGACGTGGTGCTGACCCGGGGTGCCGCCGAGTTCGTCCGGCCCTTGACGTTCGAGGCGTTGTCCGGGCGCCCGGTCCTGACCTCCCTGTGGGAGCCGGATCGGGCGCTCGCTCACGTCCGGCTCGGCCGGGAGTGCGATCTGATCATCGTCGCGCCGGCCACCGCCCATGCCGTTGCCCGCCTGGCGCACGGGATGGCCGATGATTTCCTGACTGCGCTGCTCCTCGCCGCCACGGCCCCGGTCCTCCTTGCCCCCGCCATGAACGACGAGATGTACGCCGCTGCGCCGACTGAGGCGAACCTGGCGGCCCTGGTCCGGCGCGGGTTCGCCACCGTGGGACCCGAGCGGGGGCCGCTGGCCGAGGGCGCCTCGGACCGCCCCGGTCGGATGAGCGAGCCGGAGGTCATTCTCCACCACGCCGCCCGGGTGCTCCGCCGCGGTTCGGCGTTGGCCGGCCGCCGGGTGCTGGTGACCGCGGGACCCACCCGGGAGCCGCTCGACCCGGTCCGCGTGATGACCAATCGCTCGAGCGGGAAGATGGGGTACCGGATCGCTCAGGCCGCTTGGCATCGGGGCGCCGAGGTCACCCTGATCAGCGGGCCGAGCACCGAGCCGGACCCGATCGGGGTGGCGGTGGAACGCATCGAGACCACGGCTGAGCTCGAGGCCGCCGTGGCCCGCGCCCTGCCGGCGGCCGACGTGCTGGTCATGGCGGCGGCGCCGGCCGACTATCGACCGGCCGATGTCCTCGACCGGAAGCGGCCTCGCCAGGAGGGCTCCCTGACCATTGCCTTGGAGCCAACGAAGGACGTGTTGCTGGGCACCCGGTCGCTCCGCCGCACCGGCGCCGTGATCGTCGGGTTCGCGCTCGAGACAGGTGACGCCGCCGAGAAGGCCGCCGCCAAGCTGGTGCGGAAGGGGCTCGACCTGATCGTGGCCAACGACGCGCTCGAGCCCGGAGCGGGGTTCGAGGTCGACACCAACCGCGTCACCGTCCTCGATCGGGACGGCGGCCGCCACCCGCTGCCGTTCGGCAGCAAGGCCGCTGTCGCCGAAGGGATCTTGGACCTGGTCGAGGTGCGACTTGGATGAACTCCGGCGACGGTACCTCCGCCAGCAGGTTGAACTGGGCGGGGCCGAGGCGGTCATCGACCCGAGCCGGTTGGCGCCCGAGGCGGAGCCCGCCCGACCCGCGGTCCGCGCGGAGGCCGCTCCCGAGTCTCGACCCGCGGCCACGGCGGCGCCCGTCGCCGAGGGCCGACTGGCGCCCACGACGGGGCCTGTCGCCGAGTCCCGACCCCCTTCCGCCCCGGACCAGGCGGTCCGTTCAGGAGCCGATGTGACGGAAACGACCCAGGGCGGCAAAGCCAAGGACTGGCGGATTGGTGCCCCGCCGATTCCAGGGCCGGGGCTGGTGATCCCGGCGCTCGAGTCGCTGCTCGGCGCGCCGGAGTGGAGCACCCTCGAGGAGGTGGCCGGGGCCGTGGCCGGGTGTACCCGCTGCTTTCTGGCCCAGGGGCGAACCAACGTGGTTCCCGGCGAGGGCAATCCGAAGGCCGAGTTGGTGCTGGTCGGCGAAGGGCCGGGGCAGACCGAGGACGCCACCGGCCGGCCGTTCGTCGGCCGGGCGGGGGAGCTGCTCACGGGCATTCTGGCCGCGATCGGTTATTCTCGGGATCAGGTCTTCATCTGCAACGTGGTCAAATGCCGACCGCCGCAGAATCGGAAGCCGCTACCCGACGAGATGACGTCGTGTTCTCCGTTCCTCGAAGCGCAGCTCCGGATTCTCCGACCGAAGGTGATCCTGGCCCTGGGCGCCACCGCGGCGGAGGCGCTGCTGCAGGTCAAGCGATCACTTACCGATCTGCGGGAGAAGGTGCATTCTTATCGCGGTACCCCGCTCGTCGTGACGTACCACCCGGCGGCCCTGCTGCGCAACCCGAATTGGAAGAAACCCACCTGGGATGACGTCCGGATCGCCCGACAGCTTGTTGACCGTTGAGCAGACGCTCCGCGGAGCGCCCTGGAGCCAGGAAGCCGAGCAGGCGGTGCTCGGCGCGATGATCCTGGATCAGGACGCGGCGCTGAGCGCGGCCGAGCTCCTCGAACACGGGATGTTCTACAAGGAGTCCCATCGCCGGTTGTTCCGTTCCCTGGTGGCGCTGACGGAGCAGCGGGTGGTCATCGATCACGTCACCCTCCGGGACGAGCTGGTCCGGCGGCAGGACCTCGACGCTGTCGGGGGGATGGAGTACATCGCCGAGGTGGTGGACTCGGTGGCGTCGGCGGCCAACCTCGAGCATCACGCCCGGATCGTCAAGGACAAATCGATTCTCCGCCGGTTGATCGAGGCGTCGACCGCCACGATCACCGCCGCGTACGATGCCCGGCTTCCGACCGGCGAAATGGTCGATCAGGCCGAGGCCCGGATCTTCAAGATCGGGCAGGAGCGGCGGCAGGACGGGTTTACCCGGATCAAGGAGATGCTGTGGCCGACGATGGAGCGCATAGAATCGCTCCAGAAGAGCGGCAAAAAGGTGACGGGAGTTCCGAGCGGCTTTGCAGATTTGGACGAGATGACGTCCGGATTCCAACCCTCGGAGCTCGTGATCGTGGCCGCTCGACCGTCGATGGGCAAAACCGCCTTCTGCCTCAACATCGCCACCCAGGCCGCGGTGGAGGGGCATGGCGTGGCGATCTTCTCGCTGGAAATGTCCAAGGACTCATTGGTCCAGCGGATGCTCTGCGCGGAAGCCCGGGTCGACAGTCAGGCGGTCCGCCGAGGCCAGCTGCGGGATCGGGATTTCACCAACCTGGCGCGGGCGGCGGGCGTGCTGCAGCAGTGTCCGGTCTGGATCGACGACACGCCGGCCATCACCCTGCTCGAGATGCGGTCAAAGGCCCGCCGGCTCAAGTCCGAGTACAACCTCGGCATGATCATCGTCGACTACCTCCAGTTGATGCGAAGCCCCGAGTACGCCGACAATCGGGTCCAGGAAGTGTCGGACATTTCCCGGAGCCTCAAGGCCCTCTCGCGGGAACTCGAGGTGCCGGTGGTGGCGCTGTCGCAGTTGTCCCGAGCCTCCGAGCAGCGGGGCGGCGACCGGAGGCCGCAGTTGTCGGACCTCCGCGACTCAGGCGCCATCGAGCAGGACGCGGACCTCGTCCTGTTCATCCATCGGCCGGAATACTACGACCGAGAGGACGAATCGAAGCGCGGTCTGGCCGAGGTGATGCTGTCGAAGAACCGGAATGGTCCCACCGGCGACGTCAACCTCCGCTTTACCCGCGAGTACACCCGGTTCGATAACTTCTCGGCCCGCGAGGAGGCCGCCTACTAGGATGGCGCGGGCCCGCTCGGTCTACCGGTGCGCCGAGTGCGGGCACGAGCACCCCAAGTGGGCGGGTCGCTGCGAGGCCTGTGGCGCCTGGAACTCGGTGGCGGAGGAGCGATTGGCCGCCACGCCGGGACCCAAGCGGTCCGGGGCGGGTGGTCGTCGCGCGGTGCCGGGCGGCCCGGCCACGGTCCGCGCCCTCGGCGATGTCGGCGGCGAGCGGCTGCTGCGCTGGCCACTCGGCATTCCCGAACTCGATTTCGTCTTTGGCGGCGGTCTCGTGCCGGGGTCGATGTCCTTGGTCGGCGGGGAGCCGGGCATCGGCAAGAGCACGTTGCTGCTCCAGGCGGGCGCCCGGATGGTCGGGGGCGGACATCGGGTTCTCTATGCCAGCGGCGAGGAGTCGGCCGAGCAGATCCGGCTCCGCGCTGACCGGTTGGCCGAAGACGCGAGCGGTGTCCTGGTGCTGGGCGAAACTCATCTCGAAACGGTCCTCGCGGCCACCCGCGAGGTCAATGCCGACCTCCTCATCCTCGACTCGATTCAGACCGTGTTCACCGACACGCTCGAAAGCGCGCCGGGGAGTGTCGGTCAAGTCCGGGAGTCGGCCGCGTTGCTGATGCGGTTCGCGAAGGAAACCGGGGTCGGCGTCATGGTGGTGGGGCACGTCACCAAAGGCGGGATGCAGGCCGGTCCGAAGACCTTGGAGCACATCGTCGATACGGCGCTCTACTACGAGGGCGAGCCCTCGCTCAACTACCGGCTGCTTCGCGCCACCAAGAACCGGTTTGGCTCGGTGGACGAGCTCGGCGTGTTCTCGATGACCGAGCGGGGCCTGGTGGGGGTTCCCAATCCCTCGGCGCTGTTTCTCGAGGCCCGGTCGGCGAGCACCAGCGGCAGCGCGGTCACAGCGTTGATGGAAGGGACCCGGCCGGTGCTGGTCGAGGTCCAGGCGCTCGCGGCACCGTCGGGGTACGGCACGCCTCAGCGGGTGGCCACCGGGCTCGATCCGAAGCGCCTGGCGGTGCTGCTGGCGGTGCTCGAGCGCCGGGCCGGCCACAGCTTCGCCAATCTCGACGTTTTCGTGCAAGTGAGCGCGGGGGTCAAGTTGACGGAACCGGGTGCCGATCTCGCGGTGGCGGCGGCGCTGGTCTCGAGTCTCACCAATCGACCGACGCCGGCCGATGCGCTCTTCCTGGGCGAGATCGGGCTGGCGGGCGAGGTGCGGCCGGTTGGCGGCGTCGATCGGCGGTTGGCGGAGGCTGGTCGGCTCGGGTTCCGCCGGGCGTTCGGGTCGGGCCGCCACGCGGGCGCGGCGGGGCTCACCAACGTGGCGCTCGACCATGTCGACGAGTTGATCCATGCCCTCGCGGCCTGACGTCGGCGTGGTGGTCGTCGCGGCCGGTCGCGGGGTCCGGGCCGGCGGGACGGTCCCGAAGCAGTTCCGCGCCGTCGGCGGGGTCCCGATCCTCCTGCGGGCCGTCCGCCCGTTCCTGGCGCATCCCGAGGTGGGGCGGGTGGTGGTTGTGCTCCCGGCCGGGCTCGAGGTGGCGCCGCCCGACTGGCTCGGCGACGTCGCCGGTCATCGTCTGGTGCTGGTGGCCGGGGGTGCCGAGCGAATGGACTCGGTGGAGCGGGGCCTGGCCGCGCTCGACGCCACCACCACCGTGGTGCTGGTGCACGATGGAGCTCGGCCGTTCGTTGCCGCGGCCACGGTGGATCAGATCATCACGGTGGCGCGATCCGGCCGGGGCGCCGTGGCCGCGTTGCCAGTGGCGGACACGCTCAAAGCTGGCTGCACGGATTCCGCCACGGGGCACGTCATGATCGAGAAGACCGTTTCCCGAGAAGGACTCTGGCGGGCGCAGACCCCGCAGGGGTTTCCGGTCGGGATGCTCCGCGCTGCCCTGATCGCGGCCCGGGCGGCTGGTCGGCTGGTTACCGACGACGCCGCGGCGGTGGAAGCCGTCGGGGGCCCGCTCGTCCTCGTACCGGACGTGGCAACAAATCTCAAGGTCACCTCGGCGGACGATTTTGATCTGGCCGAGGCCATTGCCCGGGCGGCCCGATGATCGTCCCCTTCGAGACGGATGAGCAGGTCGACGCCGCGGTGCCCGGCGTGTCGAACCACCTTCGGGCCGGCGGGTTGATCGGATACCCCACCGAAACGGTGTATGGTCTCGGCTCGCTGGCCACGGACGCTGGCCTCGACGCGCTGGCCCAGCTCAAGGGGCGGCCGCCGCGGAAGCCCTTCCTGTTGTTGATCTCGAGTCGCGAGATGGCCGAGGGGGCCGGGCTGTCGTTCAACGCGGCGGCGCGCGCCATGGCGGACGCGTTCTGGCCGGGTCCGCTCACCCTGGTGCTGCCCGGTGGGGAAGGGCGGTTGCCGGCTCGCTTGCGGGGCGCCGAGGGTGGGATCGCGGTCCGACACACGTCCCACCGGGGAATGGCTCGGTTGATCGCGCGGCTCGGCGAACCCGTCACCTCGACCTCGGCAAATCTGCCCGGTGGGCCGCCGGCGCCGGGCGCGAGCAAGGTGGCCGAGTTGTTTCCGGCGGCGACCGCTGCGGGTACCCTGCTGGTGCTCGACGGCGGGGTCCTTGGCAACGTGCCGCCGTCCACCTTGATCGACTGCACCGGACCGGTGCCCGCGCTGATCCGGGAAGGCGCCATTCCGCGGGCCGAGTTGCGGCGGGCGGTCGGCCGGTTGGCGCCATGAAACGAATCCTCGTCGTCTGTTCCGGCAACACCTGTCGCAGTCCGTTGGCCGCGGCGCTGTTGACTCGCGCGCTCCAGGCGGCGGGGCGGGGGGACATCGCGGTGGAGTCGGCCGGAACCGGGGCGTGGGACGGCGCTCCGGCGTCCGAGGGGAGCTACCTGGTGGCGCTCGAGCACGGGCTCGATCTCTCGGCTCACCGGGCTCGAATGCTCGACGCGGCCCTGGTCGAGTCGGCCGATCTGATTCTGACCATGGGGAGGCCCCACCTCGGTCGGGTGCGGGAACTTGGCGGGGCGGGGCGGGCCCATCTCTTCGGCGAGTTTGCCGGTCAGACGGGATATGGCGCCGAGGTCGATGATCCCTATGGGGGCGAACTCGACGACTACCGGGCCACGCTCCGCACGCTCGGCGGCATGGTGCCCGGGGTGGTGGCTCGGATCACGGGAGCGTCGGCTCAGTGATTACCGGACTGACTCGGGTCTTCGGACTGCTCGGCAATCCGGTGGATCATTCACTCAGCCCCGCCATGCATAACGCCGCCTTTGCCGCGCTCGGACTCGATGCCGTGTATGTCCCGATCCGATGCGCCGGCGCGGAGGTTCCCTCGTTGATGCGGGCCCTCGCGCTCGCGGGGGGCGGCGGGAACCTGACGATTCCGCACAAACGAATCGGCGCGGTCGTGGCCCGCTCCATCGGCGGCCGGCCGCTGGAGGCCTGCAATACGTTTTGGTCGCAGGATGGCGCGGTGGTTGGTGACGAGACCGATTCGGTCGGGATCGGCCGGGCGTGGCGCACCCTCGGCTCGCCAACCGGCGACTGGCTCGTGATCGGAACCGGCGGCAGCGCGCTGGCCGCCGGGCGGGCGGCGCGCAACGCGGGGGCCGGCGTCATGGTGCGGTCCCGGACGCCCGAGCGGGCCGCGGCGTTCCGGCTCGAACTCGGCGCAATGGGCGTGGGGCCAGGCGCCGCGCCCATTGGGATGGTCGTCAACTGCACCCCGCTCGGGCTCCGGGGGGACGACCGGCTGCCCCTCGATCTCGACGAGATGCCGGCGACGGCTGTCGGCCTCGACCTGGTATATGCCCCGGGGCAAACGTCCTGGGTCCGGGCCCTGGCCAGCCAGGGGATCCGGGCTTGCGACGGCCGGGAGGTGCTCCTCGGCCAAGGGGCGGCGGCGTTCGAACGATGGTTTCCGTCGGAACCCGCCCCCGTCGAGGTGATGCGTGCGGCCCTGGCTCGCGGCCTTCCCTGACCGGCTGGGGGCAGTCGAGCGCTGGCTGCTGCCGCCCGCCTGCCTCCTCTGCGCCGACCCGGCCGGGTCCGGTTCGGACGATCCGTTGATCTGCCCGCTCTGTCGATCGCGCTGGCGCCGGCTTCCCCATCCCCAATGCCAACGCTGCGGCCAGCCGATCGACGGCGACACCGACTGCCGGATCTGCGCCGAGTGGCCCAGGGGATTTGCCGGGGTCGCGAGCGCCGTCTGGCTCGACCCGTCGGCCCGTCGTGCCGTCCACGCGCTCAAGTACGACGGCTGGTGGCGGGTGGCGGAGTCGCTGGCGGCCGTCATGATGGACCTCTTGCCGCTCGGGGCCGGGGCCTCGCTCGTCCCGATCCCTCTGGGCGCCGCGAGACGCCGCAGCCGCGGTTATAATCAGAGCCAAGCCATGGCCGAAGCCCTGGGGCGGCGGCGGGGTGTTCCCGTCGACCCGTGTCTCGAGCGGACCCGGGATACCCAGAGCCAGACCTCGCTCACTCCCGAAGAACGCGCGGCCAATCTGAAGGCGGCTTTCAGCGCCCCGGGACGGGTTCCGGCCCGAGTTGTGCTGGTCGACGACGTTTTCACGACCGGGGCAACCCTCCGGTCCGCGGCGGAGGTGCTGCTGGCCGCCGGGGCCGACCAGGTGTCCGCGGTGACCTTCGGGCGCGCCGAACTGCCGTTGGCGGCGGTCGGCCGGACGATCTGACGATTTCATCAAGACGAGTTTTTCAACGGGAGACGACATGGCGATTCGGGTGGCAATCAACGGGTTCGGGCGGATCGGGCGGAACGTGCTGCGGGCGGCGACCGTCGAGGGCACTCCGGAAATCGAGTTCGTGGCGGTCAACGACCTGACCGATACGAAGACGCTGGCGCACCTGCTGAAGTACGACTCGGTGCACGGGAAGTTCCCCGGCACCGTGGAGGCGGCCGCGGATGGAATCCGGGTCAACGGGAAGGTCCTCAAGGTGCTGACGGAAAAGGACCCGGGCGCGTTGCCCTGGAAGGCGCTGGGGATCGACGTGGTGCTCGAGTCGACCGGTCGGTTCACCGACCGCGACCAGGCCGCCAAGCACCTCACCGCGGGCGCCAAGCGGGTCATCATTTCGGCGCCGGCCAAGAATGAAGACATTACGATCGTCTACGGCGTCAATCACACCGCCTTCGACCCGGCCAAGCACTTCGTCATCTCCAACGCCAGCTGCACCACCAACTGTCTGGTGCCGGTGGTCAAGACGATTCGCGACACCTTCGGTTTTCAGAAGGGGTACATGACCACGATCCACTCCTACACCAACGACCAGCAGATCCTCGATCTGCCCCACAAGGATCTCCGGCGGGCCCGCGCCGCCGCCATGTCGATCATTCCGACCACCACCGGCGCCGCCAAG
Organism: uncultured Gemmatimonadota bacterium; assembly: GCA_902826755.1. GTDB lineage: Bacteria > Gemmatimonadota > Gemmatimonadetes > Gemmatimonadales > GWC2-71-9 > SHZU01. The sequence goes on along the minus strand of CADEGB010000045.1, from coordinate 5,176 downwards.
GCCACCTCGTTGGTCATCCCCGAGATGAAGGGCAAGCTCGATGGGGTTTCGCTGCGGGTGCCTACGTCGGACGTCTCGCTGGTGGACCTGACCTGCATCGTGGACCGGTCGGTGACGGTTGCCGAGGTCAATCAGGCGTTCATCGCGGCGGCGGCGGGCCCCCTCAAGGGCGTCCTGGCCACCAGCGACGAGCCGCTGGTGTCGATCGACTACGTCGGCAACCTGGCCTCGAGCACCGTCGATCTCCTGTCGACGCAGGTGCTCGATGGCACGATGGTGCACGTGTCCTCGTGGTACGACAACGAGATGGGTTACTCCGCCCGGTGTGTCGACCTGATGCAGTACATCGGGACTCACGGCGCATGAAGCGGACTCTGGCGTCGCTCGACCCCACCCGGCTCGACGGGCAGCGCGCCCTGGTCCGGGTGGATTTCAATTGTCCGGTCAAAGACGGCGTCGTCACCGATGATACCCGGATCCGGGCCTCGCTCCCGACGATCCGGTATCTCCGGGAGCGGGGGGCCCGGGTGGTGCTGTTCTCCCACTTCGGGCGGCCCAAGGGCGGACCCGATCCGAAGTACTCGATCAAACCGTGCGTCCGGCCCCTCGAGACGCTGCTTGGCGTCCCGGTGTCGTTTCTGGACAACCCGCTCGGCGACGACGCGGTGGCCGCCACCCGGCGGCTGCCCCGCGGCGGGATCGTGCTGCTCGAGAACACCCGGTTTTTCCCTGGCGAGGAGACGAACGACGCCGACCTGGCGCGGCGGTTCGCGGCCCTCGGCGATCTCTACGTCAACGATGCCTTCGGCTCGGCCCATCGCGCCCACGCCTCGACGGCGGGCGTCGCCCAGTTCCTGAAGCCCGCGGTCTCCGGATTCCTGATGGAGAGCGAGCTCAAATATCTCGGCGAGGCGGTGGACCGGCCGAAGCGTCCGTTCATCGCGGTCCTGGGCGGGGCCAAGATCTCGGGCAAGATCGACCTGATCGAAGCCTTGCTGCCGAAGGTCGATCAGATCCTGATCGGGGGGGCCATGGCCTGCACGTTCTTCCGCGCTATGGGTCTCCAGACCGGGAATTCCCTGGTCGAGACGGATCGGCTCGACGTGGCCAAGGCCCTGCTCGAGAAGTCGGGCGGCAAGCTGATCCTGCCGCGCGGCGGGGTGATCGCTCCGGAGCTCAAGGAAGGGATCACCACCCTGACGGTGCCGCGGGAATCGATTCCACCCGGTTTTGCGGTGTTCGACATCGATCCGGCCACCATGAAGGATTTCGCGGAACGGATCAAGTCGGCCGGTACCGTGGTCTGGAACGGGCCGATGGGCGTGTTCGAGACCCCGCCGTTCGATCAAGGCACCCGGGGCGTGGCGCAGGCCATGGCCGAGGCCACCGAACGGGGCGCGGTCACGGTGGTGGGCGGTGGCGATTCGGCCGCTGCGGTGGCCCAAGCCGGCCTCGCCGACAAGGTCACGCATGTGTCGACCGGCGGCGGCGCCTCGCTCGAGTTTCTCGAGGGCCGGGCATTACCCGGCGTGGCTGCTCTGGATGAGGTCTGAATGAGTCGGCCTCTCATCTTCGCGGCCAATTGGAAAATGAACGTCGCGCCGGCGGAGGCGCGGGCGTTCGCCACCCGGTTCCTCGATGGCTTTCGTCCCGGGCCCGGGCGGTCGTGCTGGTTTTTTCCGAGCGCCGTGAGCGTGGAGGCGGCGGCTGCGGCGTTCGGGACGCACTCGTGGCTGGCCATCGGCGTCCAGGATGTACACTGGGAGCCCAAGGGTGCGTTCACCGGGGCGACCTCGGTGGCCCTCGCGGCCGCGGCCGGTGCCACGGTGGCGCTGGTGGGCCATTCCGAGCGACGGCACGTCTTCGGCGAGACCGAGGCGGACACGGCTCGCAAGGTGGGGGCGGCTCTGGCGGGCGGATTGGTGCCGCTGTTGTGCGTCGGAGAAACGCTGGCCGAGCGGGAGGCAGGGCAAACCGAGGCGGTCGTGCTTCGTCAACTCGGGGCGGCGCTGGCGGGGCTTGGTCCGGCTGCGTTGGCCCGGGTCATCGTGGCCTATGAACCGGTGTGGGCTATCGGGACCGGGAAGAACGCCACGCCGGCGGACGCGGCTCGGGTTCATCGTGCTGTTCGAGGCGCGCTGGTCGCGGCGGGGCATCCGGAGCCCCGGGTCCTGTACGGCGGGAGCGTCAACCAGGGCAACGCCGCCGCGCTCCTGGCCGAGCCCGAGCTGGACGGGGTGCTGGTCGGGGGCGCCAGTCTCGATCCCGCCGGCTGGCGGTCGATCGTCGAGGGGGCGTAGCCGGCCGGGAATCGGTTGACGCAAGTCGAGGACCGGTGCTATCTTGAGCGGCTTTCTCAGGGCGTCATAATGCTTTACGGATTGATCCTTACACTTCTCGTCATTGACGGCCTTCTCCTCGCCGCCGTGGTCCTTTTTCAGGCCGGGCAGGGGGGTGGGCTTGCGTCGCTTGGCGGCGGAACCACCGACCTCGTGATGGGTGGCCGCCAGGCGGTCACCATCCTCCACACCCTGTCGTGGTGGACCGGTGGCATCTTCATGTTCCTGGCCCTCGTGCTTTCGCTGCTCGCCTCGCGGAGCACGGTAGGGGTGTCCGAAGTTCAGCAGCGCCTGCGGACGAATCCGGCCGCCCAGGTCGCGCCGTCGCCGCTCGGCGAGGCACCCTCGACCGGAGCGGCTCCAGCCCCCGCCACTGGAGTGGCCCCCGCGCCGGCTCCGGCCACTACTCCCCCGGCGACCAAGTAAGGCCGATGACGTCGATGCATCATTCAGGCGGGGCGCTCCGATGACCGAGCGCCCCGCTTTCGTATTGTTGGAGGATGGCACCTGGTATCGCGGCACGGTCCGCCGCGGCACCGAGCCGGCCTTTGGCGAGGTCGTCTTCACCACCGGCCTCACCGGCTATCAGGAGACATTCACCGATCCGAGCTTCAACGGGCAGATCGTCGTCATGACGGCCCCGATGATCGGCAACTACGGCGTGAACGCCGCGGACATGGAGTCGGAGCGACCCCAGGTGGCCGGGGTGGTGGTCCGGGAGTTGGCCCGGCATCACTCGAACTGGAGGGCCACCGGTGGCTTGGCTGAGTGGCTCGCCGAGGCCGGGATTCCGGCCCTGGAAGGGGTGGATACCCGCCGGTTGACGCGCCATATCCGAGAGCGCGGCGCCATGCGGGGGATGATCGCCGAGGGTACCGAGCCGACCGAGGACCTGCGGGCCAAGCTGTTGGCATCGCCGGGTATGGAGGGGCTGGACCTGGCCTCTCAGGCCGGGACCAAGGAGGCCTACGGCGACGGCGGCGGGGGTAAGGGGCCGCATGTGGTGGCGCTCGACTTCGGGATGAAGCGAAACATCGTCCGGATGCTGTCCCAGGCGGGGTGCCGAGTCACGGTCCTCCCAGCCAACTCGACGGCCGAGGAGATCTCCGCGCGCCAGCCCGACGGGCTGTTCCTGTCCAACGGCCCCGGCGACCCTGGGGCCCTCAAAGGGGCCATTTCCACCATTCGGACGGTGGCCAGTTCGGGCCTGCCGACCTTCGGTATCTGCTTGGGGCATCAGCTCTTAGGTTGGGCCTTCGGGGGCCATACGGTCAAGCTTCCCTACGGGCACCGCGGGGGGAACCACCCGGTCAAAGACCTCCAATCCGGCAAGGTCCTGATCACCTCGCAGAACCACGGCTTTGCGGTGGCGGGGTCAACCGAGGGGGTCCCGGGTGCTCCGGACCTCGAGGTGACCCACCTCAACCTCAATGACGGCACGGTTGAGGGGATTCGTCACCGAACGCTCCCGGTTTTTGCAGTACAGTATCATCCGGAGGCTGCGCCCGGGCCGCATGACGCCTTCCCCCACTTCGATGAATTTCTGAAGTTGATGGGTGGCTGAAAATCCGTTGCAAGGACGCAACCCCTTGACACACAAGGGTTAAGCCCATACTATCGAGCCCGAATCCAGGCGGCCCAATTCGGGGTCGCTGCCCCGTGTGACCCTTAAGGGGGAAGCATGACCAAGGCCGATCTGGTCGAGCAAGTAACCGCCGCGATGGCTCGAACGGCGGGACCGCTCATTTCCAAGAAAGACTGCGCGCGTGTCGTCGATGCGTTCCTCGACGCGATCAAACTGGCGCTCAAAGATCAGCACAACATTGAAGTTCGTGGTTTCGGCACCTTCAAGATCCGGCGCCGGAAAACGCGGATGGCGCGGAACCCTCGGACCGGTGATCCGGTCGAAGTGGCCGCGCGGCCGGTTCCGGTGTTCAAGCCCAGTAAGGAGTTACGGGCTCTCGTGGCGGAAGATCACGATGCCGGCATCCTGCCCGCCACCTCGGACGACGATCGGGAGTAGTCGGTTCTGCCCCGGTACGCCCTGACAGGGGTCGGCCCAGCGCCGACCCCTTGGCGTTTCCCGGTTGCCCGTCCGGACGGCTAACCCATTATTCTCGATACGGACCGCCGCCGATGCCTTCGATTCCCGTCCTGCTCTTTGCCCGCTATGCGGACCTGCTGGGTGCTTCCCGGATCGAAGTGCCTCTGTCCGCCGCGGCCACCGTCGCCGATCTGGTGCGGCACCTTCGCGCGTTGCCCGGCGGGGCCGCCATCCCCGAACGGCCCTTCGTGGCGGTGAACATGGCCCAGGTTGATGAGGGTTATCGACCGGAGCCGGGTGACGAAGTGGCGCTCCTCCCTCCGATGGCCGGCGGATGACGACGATTCTGACCCGCGACCCGATCGACCCTGGCGCCTTGATTACACTGGTCAGCGCGCCGGATCGGGGGGGCATTGCCTGTTTCGTTGGCGCGGTCCGCAATCACCACGCGGGCCGGGCCGTCGTGGCCCTCGACTACAGCGCCTACGACGCGATGGCCGACCGGGCCGCGGCCGACATCCTGGCCGAGGCCGAGGCGCGGTGGCCGGTGGCGGTCGCGCTTCGGCACCGCCTCGGCCCGGTGCCGATCGGCGATGCGGCCGTGGTGATCGCGGCGGGCGGCGGGCACCGCGACGAGGCGTTCGCGGCCTGCCGATACGTCATCGAAGAGGTCAAACGCCGAGTGCCGATCTGGAAGCGGGAGCGCTACGCGGACGGGACCGAGGCCTGGGTGGATCCGACCGCCACCAGCGGGCTCCATCCGGTGGCGGGCGATGGGGGGCCGTCATGACGA
>CADEGB010000044.1 GCA_902826755.1 uncultured Gemmatimonadota bacterium | reverse complement strand
CCCACCACCATCCCAAGTTCGACATCGACGAGTCGAGTCTCGATCTGTCGCTCCGGCTTTTCGTGGCCGTGGCCGACGACATCCTCGGGACCACGCCGGCCGCTCGATGAGGCTCTATCGGCTCCTCCCCGTGCTCCCGGCCGCGGCACTCGTCGGGAGCGGCTGGATCGCCAACCGGCTCGAACCGAAGATCTTCGGACTCCCCTTTCTGCTCGCCTGGATCGTGGGCTGGGTGGTGGCCACGAGCGTGGTCATGTTGATCGTCTACCGTCTCGACGCCCGGTCTCCGAACCCGGTCATTCCGCCGACCCGCGTCGAACCCGAATGAACGCCGCGCTCGCCATCATCGCGGCGTCGTTTGCGCTGGCCATGGGCCTGGGGCTCCGGGCCCGACGAGGCCGCCAGATGAGTCTGGCCGAGTGGGCGGTCGGCGGTCGGGCATTCGGGGCGATCCTCATCTTCCTGCTCCTGGCCGGTGAGATCTACACCACGTTCACGTTCCTGGGCGCCAGCGGCTGGGCCTACGGTCGGGGCGCGCCGGCGTTCTACATCCTCTGCTACGGCGCGGTGGCGTACATCATGAGCTACTGGCTGGCGCCCGCCATCTGGCGCTACGCCCGCACCAACGATCTGGTCTCGCAGCCCGACTTTTTTGCCCACAAGTACGACAGCCGGCCGTTCGGCGTGCTGGTGGCGCTGGTGGGTGTGGTAGCGATGATCCCCTACCTGGTTCTCCAGCTCAAGGGTCTCGGCATCATCGTGAGCGAAGCGTCGCTTGGCGCGGTCTCGCCCACCGTGGCGATCTGGCTCGGGGTGATCGCCGTGGTGGTCTACGTGATGATCTCCGGCATCCACGCCTCCGCCTGGACCGCGGTGGTCAAGGACATCCTGATCCTCGGCGTGGCCATCTTCCTCGGCCTGTACCTGCCGGCTCGGCTCCACGGCGGCATCGGACCGATGTTCGAGACGATCGAGGCGCAGCGGCCGGGGTTCCTGACGCTGCCGGCGCGAGGCCAGAGCGCGTCCTGGTTCGCGAGCACCGTGCTGCTCACCGCCCTCGGCTTCTACCTCTGGCCTCACACCTTCGGGTCGATCTACTCGGCCAAGGCCTCGGAGGCGTTCCGGAAGAACGCCATCGTGATGCCGCTCTATCAGCTGGTGATGCTGTTCGTCTTCTTCGTGGGCTTCGCGGCGCTGCTCGAGGTCCCGGGCCTCCAGGGGAACGACGCGGACCTGGCCCTGCTCCGGGTGAGCGTCAAGACGTTCGATCCGTGGCTCGTGGGGATCATCGGTGCCGCCGGGGTGCTGACGGCGCTGGTTCCGGGTTCGATGATCCTGATGTCGGCCGCCACGATCCTCTCGAAGAACGTGATCCTCCGCAACGCGCCGGCCGACGACCCGCGACTGCCGCGGCTCGCCAAGGGTCTGGTGCCGGTCATCGCGGCGGTGGCCCTCTGGTTCACCTTCCGGGGCGGCGATTCGATCGTGGCCCTGCTCCTGATGGGCTACGCGTTCGTGACCCAGCTCGCGCCGGCGCTCCTTTGCTCGCTGCTGCCCCGCAACCCCCTGACCGGCGCGGGCGCCATCGCGGGTCTAGTGGCCGGCGAGGCCACGGTGGCATGGGTCACCATCGGCAAGGTCAGCTTCGCCTCGCTGCTACCTGGCGCGCCCGGCTGGTTTCAGGATCTGAACGTGGGGTTTGCGGCGTTGCTGGTGAACGTGGTGGTGGCAACCGTGGTCAGCCTGGCGACTCGCGGCGGACCGTCCCGCGCCTAGTCCTTCTTGGCGGCCGCCTCCGCGGCCGCCAGTTCCGCGCGATACCGTTCGGCCTGAGCCGTCTGGCCGAGGGAGTCGTGCGCGGCCATCAGGTCGCGCCGCGCGGCCCGGAGAAAGCCGGACCCCGGATCGGCCTGTTTGACGAGCAACCGATACCCCGCCTCCGTCTCGACGATCGCTTCCGCAAACCGCCGCTGTCGCAGCAGCACTCGCCCGAGTTTGATCTGGGCAATCGGGATGTTGATGTTCTCGGGCGCCAGGGTGGCCCGATACATTGCGCCCGCGCGGCGGAAGAGATCCTCCGCGCGCCGGTAGTCGCGAAGATCCTGATGGGCCGTGGCCAGGTTGCTCATGGCGGTGGCGATCAGATAGTGCCGTTCGCCGTGGACGGCGCGGTAGGTCTCGAGCACCCGTTCGAAGTAGTCCCGAGCCTCGGCATTCCGGTCCTGTTTCGAGGCGATGTTGCCGAGTTCGTTGAGCGTCGACGCCACCTGCGGGTGCGACCGGCCGAAGACCCGTTCCCGGATCGCGAGGGCCTGGGTCAGCAGCTCGGTGGCCTCCGGATACCGTTCCTGATACACGAGCGCCCGGCCGACCAGGGTGAGCCCCGCCGCCGTGGCGGGATGATCCGTCCCGTACCAGGCCCTGGTGATGTCGAGCGCATCCCGGTGGTATCGCTCGGCCGCGCGGTAGTCGCCCAGCTCCTGCTGGATCGCGCCGAGGTTGATGAGGTCTTCGGCCACGTGGGGGTGACGACCGCCGAACATCCCGCGGTGCATCGCGAGGACCCGGCGGGTGAGCGAATCCGCCACGGGGTAGCTCCCCGCATAGAAGTGGTTGTTGGCCAGGGAGTACAGCGCGGCGGCCAGCTCCGGCGTCTCGGTTCCCTTCGCCTCCTCCGCCCGGACCAGGCTCTCCATGGCCGCGATTGCCTCGTCGTACTTGCCCCGAACTTCGAGGACCTGGGCCAGCGCGGTGGTGGCGGCCAGCCGATCGGCGTGACCCGCGGGACGATGGCGCTCCGTCATCGTCAGGCCGGCCCGGACCAGGCTGTCGGCCTCGTCGAGCCGGGCCTGCACCATCCTGAGGTGTCCGAGCGCCACGAGGCTCTGGGCCACTTCGGGATGATCGGCGCCGTAGAGCCGCCGCCGCTGCTCGAGCGCGGCGCCGAGGAGGGAATCGGCCCGAGGCAGGTTACCGGATTGTTGATAGAGGCCGCCTAACGTCTGCCACAGTTCGGCCTGCACCGCCGGTTCGCCCGACAGGCCGGCGGCCTCGGCGGCGCCGCGCTCGATCAGGGTGGTGACCTTGAGATCGGCGGCGGGACCGGCTGCTTCGTCACCACCGCGGAACAGGTTCAGCATGAATCGCTGGATCCGCGCGGTCCGCGCCGCCTCGTCGAGCGCCGCGTTCCGCGCCGAGGTGAGCCGAATGGCCGAGAGGCCAACGACGGCCAACACGACCACCCCCGCCACCGCCGCCACCGTCACCGTCCGCTGATTGCGCCCGACGAACTTCGCCAGTCGATAGCCGACGGAGTCGGGCCGGGCGTCGAGGGGCTCGCCGTCGAGAAATGCGTCGAGGTCCCGAACCAGGGCGTCGACGGTCCGATACCGGCGAGCGGGGTCCTGGTGCATGGCCGTGAGGCTGAGGACGTCGAGATCGGCCCACGCCGCGCGGCCTGGGGCCGAGCGACGGACCCCCTCGGGCGCGGCCGAGGCAAAGGTCGAGGGCCGGGCAGCCGACTCCCCGACCACGACGCCGAGCGCCTCGGCCGGGGTTCGACGCGAGAGGTCGAACGGCAACCGGCCGGCCAGGAGCTGATAGAGAATCACGCCGAGCGAGTAGACGTCGGATCGGATCCCGACCCGTTCCCCCCGGATCTGCTCGGGCGCGGCATAGGCTGGCGTCAGGAGCCGGAGCCCGGTTCGGGTCTGCTCGCCTTCCAGCTCGAAGTCGGCCAGGTGCTTGGCGATCCCGAAATCGAGCAGCTTGACCGTGCCGTCGCCCCGGACGAGGATGTTGGACGGCTTGAGGTCGCGATGAATGACCGCCTGGCTGTGGGCGTGCTGGACCGCCTCGCAAACCGCGCGGAAGAGCAGCAGCCGCCCCCGGAGCGAGGACTGCCGGGCCTCGCAATATTCGGTCAGCGGGAGTCCCTCGACGTACTCCATCGCGAACCACGGCGTCCCGTCCGGGAGCGTGTCGGCGTCGTAGAGCTGAGCGATATTCGGGTGGCTGAGTTGCGCCAGGGTCCGCTGCTCCGCCGCGAACCGGTCCCGCCGGGACGGCGAGAGCGACGCATCGCGGAGGATCTTGATGGCGGCGACGCTTCCGAGGTCGTCACGGGTCCCCAGATAGACGGCACCCATCCCCCCCTCGCCGAGCAAGCGGGTAATCCGGTACGGGCCGAACCGCTGTTCGAGGAGGGCCGTCGGGATGGTCGAGTCGAGCACCCCACCCGCCACGCCCGCGAGCGAGCGATCGAGAACCGATCCACCCCGTTCGTCCTCGTTCAGCATCGCCAGCACCTCAGCCACCAGCGCGGGATCGTCACCGACCGCCGACTCGAGGTACCCACGGCGCTCCGGCCCGGGACGCTCGGCGGCCTGGTGGAAGAGTGCCTGGATCCGCTCCCAGCGACGGGCGTCCACTACGCGAGTTCCTTGGCGAGCCAGGCCCGCGCCGCCCGCCAATCGCGGTCGAGCGTGGCCTCCGACACCTCGAGCAGCTCGGCCGTTTCCCGGACATCGAGGCCGCCGAAGAACCGGCACTCCACCATCGTGGCCTGTCGCTGGCTGACGGCCGCCAGCCGCTCGAGCGCCTCGTCGAGCGCCAGCACCTCGCCGGCCGACGCCGTGCCGGCGTCGAGCGACTCGTCGAAGGTGACCAGCACCTCCCCGCCACCTCGTTTGTTGGCGTTCCGACGCCGAGCCGCGTCGACCAGCACCTGGCGCATGGCCCGGGCGGCAATCCGTTTGAAATGGAGTCGGGAGGTCGCCCCGACGGCGGGGGCGTCGGCGAGTTTGAGCCACGCCTCGTGGACCAGGCCGGTGGGCGTCAGGCTCGCGTTGGCATCATTCCGCGCCACGCTGCCGGCCAGGCGCCGCAGCTCTTCGTAGGCCAGGCTGAACAGATCGTCCAGCGCACGTCGGTCCATCATCCGGGTCCGCTCCTGCCGGCGCGATGACGGATTGGTCCGTCGAATTCCGCAATGGGGAAAGCGAAGGTTATCGCTCGCCAGCACACCCGGCAACCGCCCCGGAGGGTGGCCGTCATGGTCAGTTCCAGCCCGTTCGCCTCGGTCGACGTCGAAACCGCCCTCGTCGCCTTCCGATCCGCGGGATCCCGAGACCCGGACGTCCTCGACGCCCGCAGGGCGACCCTCCTGGCCGCGGTCGGCCGCCTCAAGCTGATCGGCACCGGCCTGATGGCGGTCGGGTTCATGGCCGGCTTCACGCCCCCCGGCGCCTGGGTCGGGGTGCCGGTGCTGGGTCTCGGGTGGTGGCTCCGACTTCGGGGTATCCGGAACGCGGCCACGATCGAGACCGCGTTCAGTCAGTTCGTCAGATCACCGCCAGCGGTCGGGTCCGGGGTGGGATCTCCCCAAGTCCGGGACCACTGATCGCCCCTCCTCGCGGCGCCGGAGGTCGTCGCGGAGGCGCGGGCCATCGCCCGGTGATCGGGGGCTCAGCCCGAGGGTATCAGACCCAAGCGGCGAAACCGGGGATCGTCCCGGAGGGGCTCCAGTTCCCGATGGGCGGCGGCGTGGATCCAGGCCAGCGCGTTCAGCCCGGCGCCTAACGCCTCGCTCCAGAGCCCGAGGGCCCGCTCCCGATCGCCGCCGATGGCGGCGAGGCGGGCCTGATACGAGAGATACTCCCCTCGCCCATACCGGGGCGCCAGGCCGAGCCGCTGGCGGGCCGCGGCGGTATCGCCCCGGCGGGCGGCGATCAGGGCCAGGCTGCCCCGGAAGAGCAGCTCGTCCGGATAATCCGCGGCCAGCGACTCGAAGTACGGTTCGGCGTCCTCGAAGGCGCCGAGATCGTACTGCGCGGTCCCCATCCAGAATCGGTGCGCTCGATGGCTGGGATCGCGAGCGAGTTGGTTGGCGAGCCAGTCGACGCCGCGGCGCAGGTAGCGGCCGGCGCCTTGGTGGCCGTGGGCCTCCAGCTCCTCCCCAGCCGTCACCATCATCGCGCCCTGCGACCAGTAGGTATCCGGCGGCAGCGCCCCGGCTTCCGTCAGCAACGAATCGACCGCGCGGACCTGACCGGCGGCGGCGAACACCCGCACCTGGTGGACCCAGCCGGCCCGGCTGTCCGGATGGCGACGCCGCAGTTCCCGGGTGGCCGCGGCTTCGTCGTCGCCGCGGCCGAGCAGGTGGAGACCATGGGACAGCGAATACCAGTAGGGAGCCCAGCCCTTGAGCCCGGCTCGATCGGGATCGAGCCGCCGCAACTCGGTCACCGCTTCGTCGGCCCGCCCGACGGCCAACGCCGCCAGCGCCACGTTGTAGCCGGTCCGTCCGCCGGGGGCCACGGCGGCCGCCTCCCGGATCGCGGCGAGCGCGCCGACGCCGTCACCCGCGAGCACCTTCTCGAGGTACCGGAGCTGGAGGTCGTGATACGGGCTGAGCGCCACCTGCCGGGCCCGGATGGCGGCGACCAGGGAATCCACCCGGACCCGTTCACCGGTGTTCCAGAGTGCCCGGCTGGCGTAGATGAGCGCCGGCACGAACGTGGTATCGCGCCGCCAGGCGTCGATCATCGCCACCGCGGCCTGGCGATACTCCTGGCGGATGTACGACTCGAGCCCGCCCTCGAATGCGCGGTATGCCTCCCAGGTTGGCGGCCGATCGGCCGGACCCATGACGCCGGTCAGTCGCTGATCGGTTCGAACCGCCAGGACACCCATCACCCGTTCCCGGAGGATGTGGACGCCCTGATCGATCGAGTCGACCGCCACGTCCACGGCCGGCACGACCGCCAGCGAGGCCCCGCTGGCGGCGTCGATGAATTCCACCTGGAACCGGATCTGGTCGCCGATCCGATAGTAGGCGCCGCTGACGACCGTACCCGCCCCGGTCTCCTCGGCCAGCGGCGAGACCGCGCTCGACGGGGTGCCCGCCACGCGGGCAACCGCCTCGAGCGCCACCGGCCAGGGCACCACGGGTGCCCGTCCCGTCACTTGAAGCCCCTGGGTGAGCCAATCGCCCGCCAGGCGGCCCCACATCGTGAGCGCGGTGTCACCGGTTTCGTTCCGGAGCGGCGCCACCACCACCGACCCGGGCACCCGCTCGAGCCGGGGAGATCCCGGACGACTGAGGAGAAAGCCGCCGGTCCCGGCCCCGAGGACGAGGGCGGCCCCGATCAGGCGACGGGTGACCGCGGCCCTCCGTCGAGGCGCCGCGGCCGCCCGGTCGAGCTCGACCAGCAGCGCCGCGCCCGACTCAGGCCGGTCGGCGGGCCGCGGCGAAAGCGCCCGTCCGATGAGGGAGTCGAGCCGACTGGCGGCCCCGCCTAACGCTTCGCGCGCCACCAGACCCCAGGCGTAGACGTCGACCCGGGCGTCCACCTCCTCGCCGGCCGCCTGCTCCGGCGCCATGTACCCCGGGGTCCCGATCGCCATGCCTTCCAGGGTGTCGGAAGTGGATCCCGCGTCGACCGTCAGCTTGGCCACGCCAAAGTCCATCAGAAACCCGTGCCCCCCCACCACGAGGACGTTGCCGGGCTTGAGATCGCGATGGACGAATCCGGCGGCATGGGCGGAGGCGAGCGCCTCGGCGATGTCCCGGAGGATCCGCATGGCGGTCGCGCGGTCCAGCGGTCCGGACGCCAATCGATCCCGAAGGGTCTCGCCGCCGAGATAAGGCATGACGTAATAGAGAAGACCGTCGACCTCACCCGAGTCGATGAGCCCGACGATGTGAGGATGCGTCAGGCGGGCCAGAATCTGGATCTCGGCCTCGAACCGGTCGGCACCGACCCAGCGGGCCACCTCCGGCCGCAGCACCTTGAGGACCACGGCCCGGTCATGCTTGCACTCCCGAGCCAGGAACACGGTGGCCGTGCCGCCCTGGCCGAGAACCTGCTCGATCAGATACCGGCCGGCCAAGCCGGCCTGGAGCCGGGCCTTGATAGCGGCCGCTCCCGCAACGCTTCCGTCGAGCGCGATCGGGACATCGAGGATCCCGGTCCGCTCCGCGGCGGCCAGGAGGCTTTGCACCTCCGCCAGGATGGCCGGGTCCGACTCGGCAGCGCGCAGCCACGCCGCGCGCTCGGCCGGGGGTTGCTCGATCGCGTCGTCGAACAACGCTTCGATCCGAGCCCATTCCGGTCCGGATCGGCCACTCTCACCGACGCTACCCATCACCCGTCCGTTCGCCGCCACTGTAAACCTCTCGATACAGCCAAGCCCGGGCCCGGGCCCAATCGCGCTGCACGGTCCGGGTCGTTACCCCCAGGGCGGCCGCGATGTCGTCCTCGCCAAGCCCCCCGAAGAACTTGAGCTCCACCACTCTGCGCAGTCTGGGGTTGAGACCCGACAAGCGGTCGAGCGCGTCGTCGAGCGCCAGGACTTCGTCGAACGGAAGGCCCCGGTCGGCCACCTCGAGGTCGAGGGTGACCGGTCCTCGGCCATCCCCCCGCTTCCGGGCCCGCCGGCGGCGGGCGTGGTCGATCAGGATCTGGCGCATGGCCCGGGCGGCCAGGGCCAGGAAGTGAACCCGGTCGCGGGACGGCAAGGCACCGCCGCCGATCAGTTTGAGGTAGGCTTCGTGGACCAGAGCGGTGGGCTGGAGCGTGTGACCGGGCCGCTCGACGCGGAGAGCCCGATCGGCGGCGGCGCGGAGCTGGCCGTAGACCAGGGGAAACAACTCATCGAGGGCAGCTTCGTCACCGCCGCTGACGCGGGCAAGCAGGCGGGTGACCTGACCGGGTTGGCCACGCATGCCGGGTCCTTTGTCGGGAGGCGGCGGCAATCCACGCAAATATACCGGAAGCAGCGGGACCCGACCAACGCGGACAGGCACGGTCGGGCCGCCATCTCAGAGGAGGATCTCGTGTCCCTACGATTGCCAGCCCTCGCCATCGCGATGGCGACCGCCTTCGGGCGCCCGGGTTTCGCCCAAACCGGGCCCGGCCATGATCACGCCGCGACCCGGGGGGCCAGCGTCCCGCTCCACGGAAACCTCGGAACCCACGGATACCGGGTCACCGCCACCGCTCCGGCTCAACGCTATTTCGACCAGGGACTGCGCCTTCACTGGGCCTTCAACCACCCCGAGGCCATCCGCTCCTTCCGGGAGGCCGAACGGCTCGATCCGGGGTGCGGGATGTGCGCCTGGGGAGTGGCGCTGTCATCCGGTCCGAACATCAACGCGCCGATGGCGGCCCCCGCCGCGGACACGGCCTGGGCCGCCATCGAACGGGCCCGATCGGTGGCAGACCGGCTCTCCGCGTCGGAGCGGCGATTGATCGACGCCCTGGCCGCCCGGTACCAGCCGACCGGGGAGCGGGCCCGGCTCGACAGCGCCTACGCCGACGCGATGATCCGGGCCGCGGCGGCCGCTCCGGACGACCTCGAGACCGCGACGCTCCTGGCTGACGCCATCATGAACCTGAGTCCGTGGAATTACTGGAACGCGGACGGAACCCCGCGACCCGCCACCCCCGACCTGTTGGCCCGGCTCGAGCGGGTCATCGCGGCCAACCCCGACCATCCCGGCGCTTGCCACCTCTTCATCCACGCCGTCGAGGCGGGCGAGCCGGCGCGAGCGGTGGCGTGCGCCGAGCGGCTCGCGTCGCTGATGCCGGGGGCCGGCCACCTGGTGCACATGCCGGCCCACATCTACATCCGGGTCGGCCGGTACGCCGACGCGGTGCAAGCCAACCGCCATGCGGTTCACGCCGATCGCTCGCTGCTCGAGGGACCCGGGGCGATGCGCCGCGGGATTTACGCGTCGGGATACTATCCGCACAACCATCACTTCCTGGCGTTCGCGGCCTCGATGATGGGATCGAGCCGGCTGGCCATCGAAAACGCGTTCCTGGCCGCCGACGCAGTCGATCCAGCGGTTGCCGCGCAGTATTCGTGGATCGACGCGATCAGTCCGATCGGATACCTGACGCTGGTGACCTTTGGCCGCTGGGATCAGATCCTGGCGGAGGATCTGCCCGACCCGTCCCGTCGGTTCGCCACCGGCATGGCGTACTATGCCCGCGGCATGGCGTTCGCCGCCAAGCGCCGCTGGGCCGAGAGCCGGGCCGCGCTCGACTCGGTGGCGCGGGTGGCCGCCCGCCATCCGGCCAACGAGAACCGGGTGGCATTGGAGATCGCGGAGAACTCGCTCGCGGGCGAGATCGCCTACCGACGCCGGGCGTTTCAGGACGCGCTCCGGCTGTTCCGCGCGGCCGCGGCCCTGGAGGACCAGCTTCCCTACACCGAGCCGCCGACCTGGTATTACCCGGTCCGCCATTCGCTCGGGAAGGTCTATCTCGCCATCGGCCGGGCGGCCGACGCGGAGCGGGTCTATCGGGAGGACCTGACCAGGTTCCCCGAGAACGGCTGGTCACTCTTCGGGCTGGCCGAAGCCCTCCGCCGTCAACACAAGGACGCCGCCGCGGCCGAGGTGATGCGCCGGTTCCGGGCGGCGTGGGTCCACGCCGATGTCACCCTCACGGGGTCCCGGTTCTGACCGACGCCGCCGCCCTTGACCCGGCGTCTCCGCCGGCCGAACGTGGGGGATGGACGCCCAATCGGACCGAGACCTCGCCGCCCTCCAAGCCAGGGTTTCCGGACGCTATTCGATCGAGCGTGAACTCGGGCGGGGCGGGATGGGCATCGTCTATCTGGCCCACGAGGTGGCGCTCGATCGACGCGTGGCGCTCAAACTGCTGCCCGCCGAACTGGCCGCCGCACCCGCGTTCCGAGACCGCTTCCTCCGGGAAGCGAGGCTCGCGGCCCGACTCTCGCACCCGAATATCGTCCCGATCCACGCCGTCGAAGCCCACCCGGACGCCGTCTTCTTCGCCATGGGCTACGTCGAGGGCGAAACGCTGGGCGCCCGTCTCGGCCGGGTCGGGTCACTTCCCCCCGCGGAGGTGGCCGGGATCCTCCGGGAGGTGGCCTGGGCGCTCGCCTACGCTCACGGTCGCGGCGTCGTCCATCGTGACATCAAGCCCGACAACATCCTGATCGAGCGAGGTACCGGTCGGGCGTTCATGATGGACTTCGGGATCGCCTGGGCCTCGGACGCGACCGCCGGGAGCCCGGCGCTCACCGAGGTCGGCCAGGTGGTCGGGACCGCGGCGTTCATGAGTCCCGAGCAGGCCTCGGGCGACGTGGTCGATGGACGCAGCGATCTCTATTCGCTCGGGGCGGTCGGATTCTTCGCGCTGACCGGCCGCCCGCCGTTCGTCGCCGCGACGTCGCAGCAGTTGCTCGCCAAGCAGGTGATCGAGACCGCCCCACCGGTGGGATCGGTCCGCTCGGGCCTCCCACCGACCCTCGCGACCGTGGTGGATCGGTTGCTCGCCAAGGCCCCGGAGCAGCGGTTCCCGACGGGCGAGGCCGTGGCCGAGGCCCTCGGCAACGATCCGGTGGCCCGCGCGGAGGTGGCGGCGCCGCTGCGGTCGTTCGTGCGGGCCGCCGAGCAGAACGCCATCGTGCTCAGTCTGCTGGTCCCGCTGATCGGAATCGCCCTGCTTCGGCCAGCCGTGGCCCTGTCGGTGTTCTTCATGGGACTCGCGATCGTCGCGGGGCCGGTCCTGGCGGTGGGTCTCGCGGCCCGGCGCGTCTTCCGCATGGGCTACCGCTTTGCCGACGTGGCGCAGGCCTTCGTGCTCGACGCCCGGGCCCGCGACGACGAGCGGCGTCAGCTCGCCGCGGGGAACGATCCGGCCGCCACCCGGCGCGCCACCCGGCGGGCGCTCGCGCTGACGATCGGGGGGATCGGGTGGTTCGCGGCCATCGTCTTGCTGCTGCAGAGCCCCCTACTCGCCTCGCTCGCCCGCTCGGCGCAGTTGGCGGTGATCCTCGTCGCGGTGGCTGGTCTGGTGGTGGCGATGTTCGGATTCCTGGCCATGACCCAAGTCTGGCTTGGCGCCCGAACGGCCTCTCGACCGACGCGTCCGTCGCGGTTCTGGCAAAGCGGAGCGGCGCGCGTCCTGTTCGGCTTGGCGGTCCGCGGGGTCCGGGCCGCGCCGGCTCGGGATCCGGCTGGCGCCCTCGATGACTTGCTCGACGAGACCGAGCGCGCGGTGCCACCAACCGACCGCGCCGCGGTGCGCGACACCCGCCGACGCCTTGCCGCCCTCGGCGCCGCCGCGAGCGGGCTCCGCGACCGGGACGCCGGCATCGAGCGAGCCATCGCCGAAACCGGCGCCGACGCAACCGAGCGGCTCCGGACGGCCCGGGTCGAGGTGGCGGGGGAGCTGGCCCGCACCATCGGCGCGATCGACCGGCTCCGGAGCCGGTTGATTCTGGTCCGGGCGGGCGTGGCGGGCGTGGCCGAGCTCGCGGAACCGGACCCGGAATCCCCCTGACCGACAGGCCGGTGGCATCGGACCGGTCGGTCGCGGGCGGGTGGCGTTAGGCAGTATCGTTGTCCGATGCGCCCCCTCCTGCTCCTGGCCGCCGCGCTGGCCGCGTGCGCCCCCGACTCGACCCCCGACACCGCCGCCGTCGCGCCGACCCGACCCGCCGAGCCCTGGACGCTCGAATCGGTGACGCCGGATACCAGCGACGGGATCCGGATCCTGATCCTCCACGACATGGAGGGCCTCTCGGGTCAAAGCGACCCGGCCACGTTCGACTTCGGCTCGCCCGTCTATCCGACGGGCCAGGAGCTCCTGGTCGGCGACATCAACGCCGTGGTGGCCGGCCTCCATGCCGGTGGCGCCACCGAAATCCACGTGGTCGACGGCCACGGCAGCGGCAACCCCGACCCCGACGTGCGCCGCGACCTGCTCGATCCGCGGGCCACCCAGCTCATCCGGGACCAGGAATTCGACGCCTACTTCGACCTGGTGACGCCGAAGGCGTACGACGCGGTGGCGGTGGTCGGGATGCACGCCAAAACCGGGAGCCGAGGGTTTGCGTCCCATACCCTCACCCTCGGCATCGGCCTGATAATCAACGGCAGGTCAATCACCGAAACGGAGTTGGTCGGGCTCTCCTGGGGAAGACAGGGCATTCCAGTGATCTTCGGCTCCGGCGACGACCGACTCGCCGCCGACCTGGCCGGCATGGACTGGCTCGAGTTCACCACGGTCAAGAAAGCCACCGCGGCCGACAGCGCCGAGCCCCGCCCGATCGAGGACGCCCGGGCCGAACTCACGGCCAAGGCCCAGAAGGCGGTCGAGAACCTCCGCGCCGGCCGCGCCAAGGCGATGCGGGTTTCGCTTCCGCTGGTGGCCGGCCTCAAGGCGGTGCCGCCGGCCAACCTGTCGATGCTCGAGGGCATTCCGGGAATTGCCTACCGGGACAGCACCCTGAGCTTCCCGGCCGACTCGATGCGCCACGCCTACGACGTGCTCGAGAAGCTGGTCGGGGTGGCGGCCACCGGCTACATGGGCACCCTCCGACGGGGGCTCCGGGACGACCCGGCGGGCGCCAAGATCATGGAACGATTCTCCGCCGACCTGAGCCGGGTGTGGTTCGACTACGAATCCGGCCGGTGGCGGGCGCCGGCCCCGCCGACGCCGGCCACCGGCCGGAAGTACCACGGATACCGGTAACGACTACTCGACCGTCACCGCGGTGCCGGAGGCGCTGACCATCAGCATCCCGCCTCCGGCCCCCATCTGGATCGACTCGTAGTCGAGATCGACGCCGATGACCGCGTTGGCACCGAGACCGTGGGCCTCCTCGAGCATCTCATTGATCGCCACGTCTCGCGCCTTCCGGAGTTCCTTCTCGTAGGCGGCCGACCGACCGCCGACGATGTCCCGGATCCCCGCAAACAGGTCCTTGAACAGGTTGGCGCCCAGAATGGCCTCGCCAGAGACCAGGCCAAAGGTCCGGGTGACCGTCTTGCCGGGTATCTGGTCGGTCGTCAGCACCATCATTTCGCGCATCGTCATGTCCTCGTAACGGGTTCGTCGTGCGGGTCCGGACTTCAAGGTAATTCCCCGCCCGCCGGAGGGCGGAAGCCACCGTCCCGAACGCGATCCGCGTAGATTGCCGCCATGACCAGAGTCGTCGTCGGATTGCTCGCATTCGCCGCCCTCGTCGCTCGACCGGGAGCGACCCAGACGCCGATGGCGAAAACCCAGGCCCCCGGCTTCTTCCGGTTTCAACTCGGCGACTTCGAGATCACCGCGCTCAACGACGGCGTCGTCCCCTATCCCACCAAGACCGTGCTCCCGACGGCCACCGCCGAACAGATCTCGAGCGGTCTATTCGCCGCCGGGCTTTCCGATCCGGTGGGGATGTCCTACAACGGATTCCTGATCAACACCGGCACCAAGCTGATCCTGATCGACGTCGGCACTGGCGGCAAGCTGGCGGACAATCCCGGGTTTCGAGGTGCTGGCCGCCTGCTCGCCAACCTCCGCGCGGCGGGCTACCGACCGGAGCAGGTCGACGAGATCTACATCTCTCATTTCGGCCCCGATCACATCGGCGGTCTGACCCAACCGACCGGCGTCACGTTCCCCAATGCCAGACTCCGGGTGTCGGCGAACGAGCTCGCCGCCTTCCTCGGTGACGGCAGCATCTCCGGCCCCGACTCGTCCTACCGCCGATTCCTGATCGGACTGTTCGATCCTTACCGTCGGGCCGGGCGGTTCGCGCCGTTCGACCAGGACACCGTGCTCGTCTCCGGGATTCGCAGCCTCGCCACCCCCGGCCACACGCCAGGGCACACGTCGTTCCTGGTCGAAAGCCGGGGAGCTACCCTCCTGGTGCTTGGCGACGTGATCCACCTCGGCGCCATCCAGTTTCCGGAGCCGTCCCTCGTCACCGTGTTCGATCGCGACCAACGCGAGGGCGCGGCCCAGCGAGCCCGGATCTTCAAGCTGGCGGCGGATCGAGATCACTGGGTCGCGGGCGCCCACCTCTCGTTTCCCGGGATCGGTCACATCCGCGCCGATCGAGTCGGATTTCGCTGGGCGGCGGTGGACTACCCGATTCCACGGTAGCTGACCGGAACTCAGCCAGCGCCTCGGCCTGCCTGGAGGGAGGCTCCGATGCCGGATACAATTCCGGCAGGTCCGCCGCCTGGGAACCGAATGTCGTCCAACCAGATCCAGGTTTTCTCGAGCACTAGCGCCGAGCCGTTCCGTTTTTCCGAGACGGCGCGGATCGGTCGGGCGGCCACCAACGCCGTGGTGATCGATCACGACCTGGTGAGCGACGAGCACCTCGAACTCCGCCGTGAGGGCCCGGGGTGGGAGGTCGTGGACCTGGGCAGCGAGCATGGCACGTTCGTGGATGGCGCGCGGGTCAGCCGGGTGTCCGTTCGGGGGGCTCTGACCGTGCGCCTCGGACAGGATGGTCCCGAGATCCGGCTCTCGATCCCCCGCCATTCCACCAAGGGGTGGACGCCGCTCAGTTTCGCCACCGATATCGCCGGGCGCTACTTCTCGGACGAGGAACCCGAGGCGATGTCGGGCCGGACGGCGATGATCCGCGCGGCCTTTCGGGCTCACCGCGACCAGGCAACCCGTTCCTGGCTCCAGCGGATTCGCTCCCTCCGCGTAGCGGTGGGCCTGTTGGTGGTGGTGGCGGCGATGGCGGGGACGGCGGCGCTGTGGCAGGCGCGGCGGCTTCGGGAACTCCGGGTCACCGCGGGCACGATGTTCACCACCATGAAGGCGTTGGAGCTCGACATCCGGCGACTCGAGGCCACCGCCGGTCCCGACTCCTCGATTCAGGAGCGCCGGGCCCGGCTCGAAGCCCAGTACGACGACCTGATCAAGACGCTCGGCATCTACAGCGATCGAACGCCGGCCGACATCCGCCTCATTTACCGGACCATCCACCGGCTTGGCGAGTCGGAAGCCACGGTGCCGAGCGGCTTCATCGACGAAGTTCGCCGCGCCATCCGGGAATGGCGACCCGCCGACATCGAGGCGGGCTTTACCCGCGCCGAGGCCCACCAACTCGGACCGATGGTGAGCGAGGTCTTCCGCCGGCACCAGCTCCCGCGCGAGTTCTTCTACGTGGCCCTTCAGGAGAGCAAGTTCGACCCTCGCGCCATCGGCCCGTCGACCCGGTCCGGCGTTCCTAAGGGGCTCTGGCAGTTGATCCCCTCGACCGCGGAGGCCTACGGGCTTCGGTTGGGTCCGCTCCAGGGCGATCGGTCCTTCGATTCACAGGACGAGCGGCACGACCCGGCCAAGGCAACCACGGCGGCCGCTCGGTATCTCGAGGACATCTACTCGACGGACGCCCAAGCCTCCGGACTCCTCGTCCTCGCCTCCTACAACATGGGCGAAACCCGACTCCGCGCGCTCCTCCGGTCGCTGCCGGAATCGCCGGTGGATCGGAACTACTGGGCGCTGCTCGCCAAACACCGCGCCCAGATTCCCGTCGAAACCTACGAATACGTGCTTCGGGTGATTGCCGCGGGGGTGATCGGCGAGGATCCGGCACTCTTTGGGTTCAACGTGGCGCCGCTCCTCGGCGAGCGGACCCGCGAGGGGGCCGCCCGCCCTGAGCCATAACGTGGAGCTACTGCCCGGTCTGCCGGTACACCTGCATTCGTTGCTGCAACGCCGCCAACGCCAGCCCGGTTCCGTCTGATCCGAAGTCAGCCGCGTTGATGGTGATCAGATAGGCCAGCCCGGAGTCGACAAAGATCGACGCCCGCGAGTGATTGGTGGTGTTGCTGCCGTCGTGGGTGGCGTACAGCCCGGCGTTGCCAGCCTGCACCACGTTCCAGCCATGGGTGTAGTTCGCGCCGTTGCCGATTGCCACGCCACCCAGGAAGAGAGTGCGGGCCGCGTTCTGGCTGATGAGCGGAGAGAGTCCGTCGACTCCTCGCATGATTTCCTGAATGATCCGACCCCAGCTGGCGAGCGGCATGTGAACGGTCCCGGCCGAGGAGAGACCGGCCCGGTTGTCGCAGCCGCCACACGGGATCCAGGAACTGCCTGACTTCGAGTGACCCACCGGCTGATCAGTGTTGCCGGCCGCGGTGGTCGGACCCCACCCGGCACCCACCACGTCGAGCGGCTGGAAGATCCGGCTGGACATCAGCGCCTCGTACGTCGAGTTCCAGGCTCGCTCCACCATCGCGCCGGCCATCGCAAAACCGTTGTTGCTGTAATAGTAGGTCCCGCGGCTCACCGCGCCGGCTCGTCGCACGGTCCAGTCGGCCCAGACGTCGCGTCCCGCTTTGGGATCGCTGGTGGCCGGCAGGCCGCCAATGTCGTTGACGACGCCCGACTGGTTGTTGACCAGGTCGAGGAGCGTCACCGGACGGTGGGCGGCCAGCATCCCCGCGTTCGACTCGGGAAAGGCCTGCTCGACGGTCTTGTTCCAGGTGATCACGCCCGCCTCGACCGCCAGCGTGGCCAGCAAGGCCGTCAGCGCCTTGGTGTTCGAGCCCAGGTGCCATTTGTCATTGACCGTCACGGCCGCCGCGCTGCCAACCCGCCGAATCCCGCCGACGCCGAGGGCCACCACGCCACCGTCACGGGTCACGATCGCCCCGCCCATGCCGGGAAGCCCGAAGGCCTGGCGGATCGAGTCGACGATGCGACCCAGATCCGCGGCGACGATGCGAACCCGCGCCGCCCCGCTGACGCCTTCGCTGGTGGCCGTGATCGTCACGGTTCCCGGCCTAACGCCGATGACCAGACCGGTGGTTGGACTGACCGTGGCAATGCTGGGATCACCGCTCTGCCAGGTCACCGTCCGACCGCTGAGCGGCGCCCCGCCAGCGGCGAACGTCGCCGCGGTCATGGTCCGGGTACCACGCCACGCCAGGTCCGAACTGTCCGGTGAGACGGTAACGGTGGCCACCGGCGGCGGCGGCAGCGACACGATCGCGTAGAGACTGAAGGACGACGTCTGCCCGGTCACTTCCCGTTTGGCGACGTCGACCGTGCTGCCAGCCACTTCCTGCCAGGCGCTGCCGGCAAAGCGATGAAGCCGGAAGAGCGCCGGATCCGCCCCGACGGCGGCGGCGGCCGAATATTTGAGACGGACGGTCACCGACTGGGCAAAGGTGGTGCCCGACGGCCCGAAGTCATGCGCCGTCCCCGTCACGAGGCGTGGATTCGCCGGCGGGTTCGCCGCGGGTGCGATGGTGATCGCGGCCGACGACGTCAACGCACCGGCCGGAATCTGAATGATCGCCGTGCTGTCCGGCCGGGCCACCAGACCGCCTGCCGCGCCCACGACTCCGCCGTCGAGCACGGTGACCGTGGCGGCGCCGGTCCGCCCTTCCGACTGGGCGGTGAGTTGGGCGGTCCCTGCCGCGACCGCCGTCACCAGCCCATCCGACCCCACCGAGGCAACAGTCGTGGGCGAGATGGTCCAGGTGACCGTTCGCCCGGTGAGGGTGTTGCCGGCGGCGTCCTTGGTGGTAGCCGAAAACTGACGGGTCCCGGCGGGGATCAGCACGGTGGTGTCCGGGGCGACGACGACCGAAGCCACCGCCGCGGGGGGCGGGGGCGGCGGGGGGGGCGGCGGCGGACTGGGGGTGGTACTACCCCCGCCGCATCC